>JBFYWX010000370.1:0-5890 GCA_041310825.1 Desulfobacteraceae bacterium
CGGGTGCGGATAGTAGATTCAAGGGGCTGGGGGTCGAGAGGAAAATATCCGTATGGATGTTTCCTTTCACTCGAACCCTTGACCCCTTGAACCCTCGGACCCTTCACATCACTTTGGTTTCGCGGTGTTCATGATCAGGTAGCCGTCGCGCAGCCCCTTGTAGTCCACCGCGTTGGCCACGCCGTAGACCTCGGGGATTACGTAGAGATAGGCCCACGGGGCGTCGTTATAGAGGAACCGGTCGAGCTCGTTGTAGACCTTGACCCGGGCGGCGGGGTCCATGGTGCCGCGGCCCTTTTCCAGGAGCTGGTCGACGGTCTCGTTCTTGTAGTAGTAGTCCCGGCTCTTGGAGTGGAAGAGGGAATACATGTAGCGGTCCGGCTCCGGGGCGTCGTCCCAGAAGTAGATGAACATCTGGTGCAGCTTGTTCTTGTAGCGGTCCCACATGACGGCCCGCTCGAAGGACTCGAGCTTGACCTGGACGCCCACCTTGGCGAGGTCCGCGGCGATGGCCTCGGCCTGCTCCTGGACCTGGGGCATGTAGGGGCTGAAGGCCAGGCGGACCTCAAAGCCGTTCGGGTAGCCCGCCTCGGCGAGAAGCTTCTTCGCCTTCTCGGGGTTGTACTCGTAGGGCTTCAGGCCGGGGTCGGCCCCCAGGGTGCGCGGGCTGATGGGCCCGGCGCAGAGGATGGCCTTGTCGTTGAAAAGCGCCTTGTTGATCAGCGGCCGGTTGATGGCGTGGTTGATCGCCTGGCGCACCTTGACGTCGTTCAAGGGCTTTTCGTAGGTGTTCAGTCCGAGGTAGTTCATGGAGCCCATCTGGTCGGTCAGGTAGGCCTTGCCCGAGTCCAGGACCCGCTTGCGCTGGTGCACCGGCACCCCGCTGATCACGTGGGCCTCGCCGGTCAGGAGCGCCGCGATGCGCGAGGCCTCCTCGGGGACGCCCTTGAAGATCAGCTTTTTGTAGGCCGGCTTGGGGCCGTAGTACTTGTCGTAGGCGGACATGAGGATTTCCTGGCCCTTCACCCATTTGTCGAGCTTGTAGGGCCCGGAGCCCACCGGGTTCAGGTTGTACTCGGCGTCACCCACCTTCTGGACGTAGCCGGGCGGGACGATGAAGAGGTACTGTGCCAGCATGTAGAGGCCCGGGGCGTAAGGCTGGGCGAGGGAGATGGTGAAGGTGCGCTCGTCGATGACCTTGACCTCCTTGAAGCTCGTGAGCTTGCCGCGGTGCGGGCTCTTCAAGGCGTCGCTCATGAGCCGTTCGAAGGAGAACTTGACCGCCGCCGAGTCGATCGGCTCGCCGTTGTGGAAGGTCGCGCCCTTGACGAGGGTGAACTTCCAGGTGAGGTCGTCGACCTTCTCCCACTTCTCGGCCAGGCCGGGCAGGACGCCGGCCTGCTCGGTGGGCTTGAGCAAGGTTTCGTGGATGTTGTAGCCGACGCTCATGGTGGTCTGGATCGAGCTCTGCATGATGTCGAGGCCCACCGGCTCCGCCTCCTGGACCACCACGAGGGTGTCCTGGGCGCAAAGCGCCGGCCCGGCGGCCAGGGCCGCCGCCAGCGCCAATCCGAGTACCCACATCACTCTCTTCGTTTTCATTCACGCTCTCCTTTCGTTGGGGGTGCGGCGGCGCAAGCTTCGCCGGCCGCCGGGATGGGGTTCCATATTTCACCGCGGTCGTACTGATGACAGCGGACCAGGTGGCCACTCTCCGCGATCCGGGTCAGCGGGGCAATCTGCCTGCAAACAGCCATCACCTCCGGGCAGCGCGGGTGAAACCGGCACCCCGCCGGGGGGTTCATGGGCGAGGGGACGTCGCCTTTTAACAGGATGCGCTGGCGGGTCCGCCGCGGGTCGGGCACCGGCACCGCGGACAGCAGCGCCCGGGTGTAGGGGTGCAGGGGGCGGGCGTAGATCGAGCGCGCATCGGCCAGCTCGACGATTTCTCCCAGGTACATCACCCCCACCCGGTGGCTGACGTAGCGGATCACCGCGAGATCGTGGGAGATGAAAAGGTAGGAGAGGTTCAACCGGCGCTGGAGCTTGACCATCAGGTTCAGGACCTGGGCGCGCACCGAAACATCGAGGGCCGAAACGGGCTCATCGCCGATGATCAGGCTCGGTCTCAGGGTGAGCGCCCGGGCCACACAGATCCGCTGGCGCTGGCCGCCGGAGAATTCGTGCGGGAAGCGGGTCATGTGCTCGGGCAAAAGCCCGACCAGGTCGAGGGCTTCGGCCACGCGTTCGCGGCGCTCGGCGCTGCCGAGATCCTCGTAGTTGCGCAAGGGCTCCTCGATGATCCGCTCCACGGTCAGGCGCGGATTGAGGGATCCGAACGGGTCCTGAAACACGATCTGCATGTGCCGCCGCAGGGAGCGCATCCGCTCCGGCGGGAAGGTAAGGATGTCTTCACCCCGGTAGCGCACCTCGCCGGCCGTGGGTTCGATCAGCCGCAGGATACTGAACCCCGTCGTCGACTTGCCGCAGCCCGACTCGCCCACGAGCCCCAGGGTCTCGTTCTCCCCGAGGCTGAAGGAGACGTCGTCCACGGCGTGGACCGTGGCGGTCTGCCGGCCCAGGAACCCGCGCCGTATTGGGAAATGCTTGACGAGACCGCGTACCTCCAGCAGCTCAGCCACGGCTCACCCTCCAACAGGCCACGCGGTGGCCGGGTCGTAGCTCCTCCAGCACCGGGCGGGTGGTGCGGCAGGTTTCAAATGCCTCCGGGCAGCGGGGCTCGAAATGGCAGCCGAGCGGCAGGCCGACGGCGCTCGGGACCACCCCTTTGATCTCGTTCAGCTGGTCGGTCTCGAAGGAGGCGTCCGCACGCGGGAGCGAGGCCATCAACCCGCGCGTGTAGGGGTGCAGAGGGTGGTCGAAAAGGTCCAGGGTCGCGGCCTCCTCCATGATCCGGCCCGTGTACATGACCGCAACCCGCCGCGTGACCTCCGCCACGACCCCCAGGTCGTGGGTAATGAGGAGGATCGCGGTCCCGAGCTCCTCCTTCAACCCGATCATCAGCTCCAGGATCTGGGCCTGGATGCTCACGTCCAGGGCGGTCGTGGGTTCGTCGGCGAGGAGCAGCGCCGGGCGGCAGGCGAGCGCCATGGCGATCATCACCCGCTGCCGCATGCCGCCCGAGAGCTGGTAGGGGTATTCCCTGACCCGGCGCTCCGGGGCCGACACTCCGACCTTGGCGAGCATGTCGATCGCGTTTTTCAGGGCCTCCGAGCGCCCCATGCCGCGGTGGGCCCGAAAGACCTCGACCAGCTGGTTGCCCACGGTGAAGACGGGGTTCAGGGCGCTCATGGGCTCCTGGAAGATCATGCTGATCTGATCGCCCCTCAGCCGCCGGAGTTCCTCGGAGGCAAGCCGCAGCAGGTCCCGGTCCTTGAAGAGGATCTCACCGCCGGCGAAGAAGGCGGGCGGGGAGGGCAGGAGGCCCAGAATGGAAAGGGCCATCACCGATTTGCCGCAGCCGGACTCCCCCACCACGCCCATCACCTCGCCGGGGTCGATCTGGAGGCTGACGTCGTCCACGGCGCGGGCGGTCCCCTGAGGGGTGTGGAAATAAGTCTTGAGGCCCCGGATGCTGAGCATGGGGTCGGTTCGCTCCTCGTTCGGCGAGACGAAAAGGATTCGGAACGCGTTCAGCATGGACGAGGTTTCATAGTACAGGCAGGGGCATATCTGTCAACTCTTTTCGGCCCGAGGCTTTAAAGAGCGGGCTCATGGAGGGGAATAGGGCGGATCGTTTTCAACCCTGAGCCACGTGGGGAGCCTCTGCCGCAGGGGGGCTGGCCGGGGTCTGACTCCGGGGGGAATTTCTGAAAACAGGTGTCACCGATTTGAAGGCGTCGGGGAGATCTCGTAGCGCACGAATGCAGCCGCACGCTGAATGCCTTCGCGGACATTGAGCTCGCAGAGCTCGATAGCGGCCGAGGGTTCCGCTGAGCCGGCCGCGGCCTTGAGTCCCAGGGGGTTCAGCCGCAGGCAGAGGGGCTTGACCCACAGGTGCTCCTCCGGGCGGGAGAGAATGGCGAGGAGGTGTTCCAGGCACTCCGTGGGGCCGCCCAGCTCGGTCTTGGCGGCGGCGATTTCCCGCTCGATTTCCGCCAATTCGTCGCGGGCCCGGGCGATTTCGATGTCGCACGCCGCGGTGCCGCACATCAAGGCGGCGAGGTCCTGCCTGCCGCTTTGGCGGATCTTGAGCTTGATCTTCAGAATCTCGCGCTGCTCGCCCAAGTCCTGCGCCCGCGATCTTAGGGACAGGATCCGCTCCATAGCCGTGGAGCAGAGGATGGTCAGCGCTTGCCGGCGGAGGCGCGCGTGGGTTTCGTGCTCGCTCAGCGCGGGGCCGAGCACCCGCAGGTTCACGAAATTAACCGCCGTCCGCGGAACGTCGCGCTTGATGAGGTTCCCGTCGGTTACGACCCCGAGGACCGATTTTTCCTGCCGGGTCATCGTCAGCAGCGCATGGAAAGGGGCGGCGGCGGGCCCTTCCATATAGCCTTTGGCCTTGGGGTGGGCGCTAAAGGTGTGCAGGATCTCTTCCGGGGCGGCAAAGATCGCCCGCAGGCACGGGTCCTGGCCCCAGCGGTCCGGGTGGGTGAGAATCGGGCCTGGGATTTTCGCGATCAGCTCGTCGGCATAGGCCAGGGTGTGGGCTACCGCGGGTTTGAGCCGGCGGCGGTAGCCCGAGACCCAGCGGATCTTCGGGTCGATGAGATCGGCCGCTTGCCCAACGGCCTTGAGCAGCTCCGCTTCGGCAATGCGCCCGTTTTCGCGCCGCCCCGTCAGGCGGGTCAGAAAATCCGTGAGTTTCATCCGAACCTGCGTGTGTTCCCGGCGGTGCGCGCGGCCCTCACTCCAGGATGGCACCGCGCGTGGCCGGCCCCACCAGCCGGCGGTAGCGCTCGAGCAGGGTCCCTTTCGGAAGGGCTGTGTGTTCCGGGATGCGCCAGGCCTTTTGGCGCCGGGCGATCACCTCCGGCGGCACCGCGAGGTCGATTTTTCCGGCCGGGATGTCGATCGCGATGATATCACCCTCCTCGACAAAGGCGATCGGGCCCCCCAGATAGGCTTCCGGGGTCACATGGCCCACACAGGCGCCCTGGGTGGCGCCCGAAAAGCGGCCGTCGGTCACCAGGGCGACCGACTGGCCCAGGCCCATGCCGATGATGGCGGAGGTGGGCAGGAGCTGCTCGCGCATGCCCGGCCCGCCCTTGGGCCCCTCGTAGCGGATGACCACAACGTCACCAGGATTGATCTTTCCCCCGAAGATGGCCTCCAGGGCGGGCTCCTCGCGCTCGTAGACCCGCGCCGGCCCGCGGTGTTGCATCATCTCCGGCGCCACGGCCGCCTTCTTGACCACCGCCCCCTCGGGGGCGAGGCTGCCCTTCAGCACCGCAAGCCCTCCGGTCGGGCTCAACGGGCTGGCGGCCGGTCGGATCACCTCCATGTCCAGGATCCGCCGGGCCGCAAGGTTTTCCCCCATGCGCCGGCCGGTCGCCGTCAGGCACTCCCCGTGGATTTTACCCTGGTCGAGGAGCTCCTTCATCAGTGCGGCCACGCCGCCGGCGTTGTAGAAGTCGAGCGGGAAGTGCCGCCCGGCCGGTTTGAGCAGGACGAGATGCGGCACGTGCGCCGCGGCGGTCGCGAACTCCTCCAGGCCGAGATCGACCCCCGCCTCGGCGGCCACGGCCGGCAGGTGGAGACAGGTGTTGGTGGAGCCTCCGACGGCCATGTCCACGGCGAGCGCGTTCTCGAAGGCGGCCGCGGTCAAGATGTCCCGCGGCAGGATGTTCCGGGCGTGCAGCTCCATGATCTGGCGCCCGGCGCGGCGGGCGATGGCCACCCGTGCCCCGGAGGTGGCCGGGGTGAGGGC
>JBFYWX010000410.1:0-2529 GCA_041310825.1 Desulfobacteraceae bacterium
TGATCCTCACGCACAAGGACGTCCAAAACCCGGCCATCTGCGACAAACCGCTCCTCGACGACGCCATCATCGAGGTCTCCTGGGAGGGGGATGTGATCTGGGAGTGGCTCTGCAGCGAGCACTTCGAGGAGCTGGGCTTTCGGGAGGACGCCAGAAACATCCTCTGCCGCAACCCCAACTGGCTCAAATCGGGGGGCGGCATCGGCGACTGGATGCACATCAACTCCATGTCCCTCCTGGGACCCAACCGCTGGTTCGACGCCGGCGATGCGCGCTTTCACCCGGACAACATCATCTGGTGCGCCCGCGAGTCCAACATCACGGCCATTGTCGAGAAGAAGAGCGGCCGCATCGTCTGGCGCCTCGGCCCCACTTACGACGAAACCCCCGCGCTGCGGCAGCTGGGCTGGATCATCGGCCAGCACCACGCCCACATGATCCCCCGGGGGCTTCTCGGAGAGGGCACCCTCCTGATTTTCGACAACGGCGGCTGGGCGGGCTACGGCAGCCCGAACCCCGGCGCGCCCACGGGGTTCCGCAATGCCCTGCGCGATTATTCGCGCGTGCTCGAAATCGACCCGGTCTCGCTGAAAATCGTCTGGCAGTACACGCCGGTCGAGGCCGGCCTGCCCTTCCCCGTGGACGCCAACCGCTTTTACAGCCCCTTCATCAGCTCCGCCCAGCGCCTGCCGAACGGCAACACCCTGATCACCGAGGGCTCGGGGGGGCGCCTGATCGAGGTCACCGCCGGCCATGAGATCGTCTGGGAGTACATCAGCCCCTACCAGGGCCGGATCCTGAAGATGAACATGATCTACCGCGCCTACCGCCTCCCCTACGACTGGGTGCCGCAGGCCGAACGCCCCCGGGAATCTGCCATCGCACGCATCGATGTGGCCGCATTCCGGGTTCCGGGGGCATCCCCCGGCGGCGCGAAACGGGTGGTCCAGGTGCCCGGCGTCCTCCCCTATCGGCCGGATGCCGCCCTGTGCGTCCGCACCGACGTGGGGGACGCCCAATAAGGGGAGCCCGATCATGAGCATCACCTTGTTCACAGCGACCGGCTGCGCACGGTGCAACATCGCCAAAAACTTCATGCGGGCGAAGGCCATCGCCTTCGACGAGCAGGATGCGCTCGGGGCGGGCAAGGAGCTTTTCGCGCAATTTTACCGTGCCCACCGCGGCGCCGTCGTTCGCGGGGCGGAGGGCATCGAGTTTCCGATAGTGGTGGAGGGGGGGCTCATCCGGCAGGGCGTGGCCGCGGTCATCGCCCGGCTCCAGGCGGCCGATCGCCTCGATGGCTTTTTCACGCCGAGCGGCCTCTCCCAGGGGTGGGTCGGCGGCATCCGGCTCTCGACCGGCGACCCGGGCCAGGTGGAAGATCTCACGGCGGTGCTTGGGTTTCTGAAAAAAAGCGGCCTGAAGATCCAGATCGAAACCGACGGCCGCAACGCGGCCGTGGCCGAGCACTTGCTGCGGCAGGGGATCGGCGATCGCCAGGTGATGGACCTCAAGGGGCCGCGCGCGCTCTACGATGTGCTCCTCGGCCGGAAAGTCGACCTGGACGAAATCGCGCGTTCGATGGTGCTTGCGGCCCGCTTCCCGGAATTTCGATTCGAGACCACGGTCGCGCCCGTTCCGTCAGAGGCGGGCGGGCTTCGCTTCATGACGCCGGAGGAAGTGGCCGACGCCGCCGGCTGGCTCAAGGAGGCCACCGGCAGCCCGTGCCAGCCCTATTTCCTGCGGCGCTTTGACTCCTCTGCCGTTGCCGGTGAACGGGCCGCAGCCTTTCCACCGCTTCCGCCCGAGGCCCTTTTCCGCTACCGCTCAGCGGCCCGGCGCCACCAGGTGCTGGCGGAAATCGCAAAATAGCCGAGACCCGAAATGCCTCCTGGCGGCTGCCGGCTGCAAAGACTCGGCCCCGAGCAAAAGGTGCTCGCCGTTCTTCGCACGCAGGAGCGCCCCCACCGCTTCCATTCCCCTCCGCGGGGATGAGATCGAGCTGGTCATGGCCTCGATTTCAGTCTAATCTCCGCGCGCTGAAAATAGGGCGGGTTCTATTATAAAATCTTCCGGCTGACATGCGCTCGGTTTGACCCGGCGCACGGTCGCCGTCATGGGTGGACACTCTTATGATGCACCCCCCGGAGCACATCGTTGCCGTCAGTACCGATTTGAGTCTGCACCCCTGGCAAGCCCAGGCCGTGGCCGAGTTGCTCGCCCAGGAGGCGACCGTCCCCTTCATCGCCCGTTACCGCAAAGAGGTGACCGGCAGCCTGGACGAGGTCCAGATCACTGCCGTCCGCGATAGGCTTTCCCAGCTGGCCGAGCTCGACAAGCGGCGCGAGGCCATTCTTTCCAGCCTGGAGAAGAACGGGCATCTCACCGATGATCTCAAAGGCCGGGTGCAGGCGGCCACGAGCCTTGCGGCGCTCGAGGACATCTATCTCCCCTTCAAGCCCAAACGCCGCACCAAGGCCGGTATCGCGCGCGAAAAAGGCCTCGAACCGCTGGCCCAGGCCATCCTGT
>JBFYWX010000412.1:0-3794 GCA_041310825.1 Desulfobacteraceae bacterium
CGCGGAGCTGCGGTCAGCCGCCCCTCTTCGAAGATCACCCGGCCGTTGCAGATCACCGTCCGGGGGGCGAACTCGGCCGGGTCCGGGATCAGCACCATGTCCGCCAGCCGGCCGGGGGCGATGCCGCCCATGAGGCCGTCCAGCCGGAAATGCTCGGCGACGTTCAACGTGGCCATCTGGATCGCCTGGACCGGCGTAAACCCGCAGGTCACCGCCTTGCGGACCACGTAATCCATGTATTTCCCCTGCAGGAGGTCCTGCGGCGAGGCGCCGTCGCTGGCGAGGATCAACCGGCGCAGGTCGGCACCGGAGCTGCGGATCCGAGAGATCGCCTCCAGGTCGCGCCGGATGCTGCCTTCCCGCACCATCACATGCATCCCCAGGCGCAGGCGGACCAGCACCTGATCGGCGTCGATGGGTTCGTGACAGGAGGAGACCCCGGCCGCCAGGTAGGCGGCAAGCTTCTTCTCACTGGCGCCGGCGGAATGGCCTTCCAGGGGCTTTGCGGCGCGATGAGCGGCTTCGAAGGCCGGGAGGTAGGCGTCGGGTTCCTGCAGCACCGCCTGCCAGTAGGACTCTCCCAACCCCACGATCTCCTCCCGAGCCAGGAGAATCCTCAGATCCTCGGGGTCGACCCCACGCGCGGTGGTGCTGATTGACGCCATGGCCGGGGCGGTCGCCAGGATCCGGATCGGCTGGCCGTTGCAGGATTCCAGGAAATCCACGACCGCCGCCAGCCCGCCCACGGGGTAGGACTCCATGGTTTCGGTGATGACCGTGGTGACACCGGCCGCTGCGGCAAACGGTACGAACTCGGCGGCGGTGTAGATCCAGGCGAGGTGGGTGTGGCCGTCGATCAACCCGGGTGCCAGGGTGCGGCCGCGGGCCTCGACCACGCGGGTCGCCGGGCCGATGGCATCGCGGACATCCGCGGACACGCGCGCGATCCACGGCCCCTTGACGGCAGCGCCCATGCGTTTTTGAATCTCGCCGGTGTAGACGTTGACGAGGTCGGCATCGAGCACGACCAGGTCCGCGGGCTCCGCGCCGAGCGCCACTTGCATAAGGCGCTGCATCGTCTCCGCGGTCCTTTGGGGCGGCATGGGATCGATGGCCATTGCGTACCTCCCAGGCAAGATGCAATACGGGCAACAGATGGGTTCTCCGGACTCATAGCATCATCGGCTCCGGTTGAAAACGCAAAATACGCTCGCCTCCATTGCTCCTCCTCGAGTTGATTTCCAGCCTATTCTCGGGTACAAAACTACAACATCATTTCAATTTAATGGACCGCCATGAAATACAGCCAGCCGTATTGGAACCCCGTGGTTGAAACCCTGCCCCGGGAAAAACTGCGCGCGCTTCAATTGAAAAAATTCCAGCGCATCTTCCGCTGGGCCTACACCCGATCGAAGTTTCACCGCTCACTCTACGATGCCGCCGGTATCACCCCGGCGGACATCCGATCCGTTGAGGACATCCAGCGGGTCCCCACGGTCGAAAAGGCGATGATGCGCGACATCCAGAGGAAGGCCCCTTTTCCTTACGGGGACGCCTTATGCGTGCCGCTCGATGAGGTCACTGTGTTTCGTCAGACCAGCGGCACCACCGGCCAGCCCGTCTACCAGCCGGACACCTGGCAGGACTGGGAATGGTGGGCGGAGTGCTGGTCCTATATTTTGTGGGCGCAAGGCTACCGCCCCTGCGACCGGGTGTTCATTCCCTTCGGTTACAATGTATTCGTCGCTTTCTGGGCCGGTCACTACGCCGCTGAGAAGATCGGCTGCGAGGTGGTGCCCGGCGGGGTCCTGGATACCAAGGCCCGTATCCTGAAGATCCAGGAACTCCAGGCCACGGCCATGATGGGGACCCCGACCTACCTCCTGGGAATGGCGGAAACGGCGCGTTTGAAGATGGGTATCGATCCGGCCCGCCTGAGCGTCACCAAGATCACCTGTGCCGGCGAGTGCGGGGCCAGCATCCCCAGCACCAAACGCCGTCTGGAGGAGGCCTGGGGCGCCCGGGTGTACGACCATGCCGGGGCCACCGAGATCGGCGCCTGGTCCTATGAGTGCACGGTGCAGCCCGGCGGACTGCACGTCAATGAGGCCATGTTTCTGGTGGAGATCATCGATCTCGAAACCGGCCGCAGCATCGAAGAGCCGGGCCGGCGGGGCAAGATGGTCATCACCGCTTTCGACCGTCTGGCCCAGCCCTGCGTGCGCTTCGATTCCAAGGACGTGATCGAATGGGATGCCGCGCCCTGCCCCTGCGGCCGCTCCTTTCGGGTGATCCGGGGTGGGGTGGTGGGCCGGGCGGACGACATCACCAAGGTCAAAGGCGTGCTGCTGGCACCCTCCGCCATCGAAGAAGTGGTCCGCGGCATCAAGGGTCTGGGAGACGAATATGAGGTGATCGTGGACAAGACCGGCAATGACGAGACCATACGCCTCAAAGTCGAGGTTCTGCCGGAGGCCCAGGGCCAGTGCACCTGGATCGAATCCGAGTTGAAGGACCAGTTGCGCCTGAAAACCAATTTGCGCTACGAGTTGGAGATCTGCGGCTGCGGCACCCTGCCGCGCTACGAGGTCAAGGCCAAGCGCTTCAAGGACTTGCGCATTAAAAAATCAGAATAACCTTGGGCGCCGGAGAAAATGCATGCAGCCTGCCATCGACATGAACCGCCTGCACCAGACCATCTGTTCCGCCCGGAGGGCGATCGAGGAGCTCAGGCGGCTGGGTGAGGATTTCCCGTCGGTGGCCAGAAATGCCGAGCGCATGCTGGCCAGCCTCAAAATGCTTGAAATCGGCGTCTCCGATGTGATGGACCTGAATGGCCAGGATGCCGAAAGCCGGTAACGCGGGACAACTTCTCCCCGCCGGCTCTGGAGGGAAAATGACATGGCTGAGTCAATTTTGAATGGCAAGCGGGTTC
The DNA here is from genome assembly GCA_041310825.1 of Desulfobacteraceae bacterium. Lineage (GTDB taxonomy): Bacteria > Desulfobacterota > Desulfobacteria > Desulfobacterales > SpSt-501 > SpSt-501. The sequence continues at coordinate 2,936 of JBFYWX010000412.1, forward strand.
TGGCCGTCGACGACGAGCCGGACGTGTTGGAATCCCTGGAAGAGCTCGTGCTGGCCGATGCGCCCCGATGCCGGATCGACAAGGCCGGCGGCTTCGAGGCGGCGGCGGCCCTGCTCGAGGCCAATACCTATGACCTGGTCATCCTGGACATCATGGGGGTGCGCGGCTTCGACCTGCTCGAGATAGCGGTCCGGCGTGAATTCAGGGTCGCGATGTTGACCGCCCATGCCCTGACGCCCGAAGCGCTCAAGCGCTCCTACGACATGAAGGCCTACGCCTTCCTGCCGAAAGAGAAACTGGCCGACATCGTACCTTTCCTGGAAGATGCGCTGACCTACGACTATGCGACCGGCTGGAAACGCCTGCTGCAGAAGTTGCACGGGTTTTTCACCGAGTCCTTTGCATCGGACTGGGAGAAGAGGACCGGGCTTGACTGGAAAGAGTGGTCCAAATAGAATTCCGCCCCGCAGAGCGGGGTGGAATTCTATTTCATGAGGAGCTCTGGCAGGAAGGTGCAGATCGACGGGAACAGGAACAGCAGTACCGCACAGAACAGGATGCTCAGCAGGAACGGGTAGACCCCGCTGTAAATCACGCCGAACGGCACCTTGGTGATGTTTTTGACCACGAACACGTTGATCGCCACGGGGGGGATCACCACCCCGACCATGACCGTGAGGGCGATGATCATGCCGAACCAGATCGGGCTGAACCCCAGTTTGATAATGACCGGGTAGAAGATCGGCGTCGCCAGCACCATGAAGGCGAGGTCGTCGATGAAGGAGCCCCCCAGCAGGTAGATGACGGAGATGATGATCATGACGAAGTAGCGGTCGAACGCCAGGGACATCACCCAATC
>JBFYWX010000413.1:0-3835 GCA_041310825.1 Desulfobacteraceae bacterium
GTGATCGGCGCGGTGATCGTTTTCAACGACATCACCGAACGCAAACGGGCCGAGGAGCGACTGCGCCAGGCCCAGGAGGCCGCCGAGGCGGCCAACAAGGCCAAGGGGGATTTTCTGGCCAACATGAGCCACGAGATCCGCACCCCCATGAACGCCATCCTGGGCATGACCCACCTGGCGCTCAAGACCGATCTCACCCCCAAGCAGAGCGACTACCTGCAGAAGATCCAGACCGCGGGCAACGCACTGCTCGGGATCATCAACGACATCCTGGACTTCTCCAAGATCGAAGCCGGGAAGCTCGAGATGGAGGCCGTACCCTTCCACCTGGACCAGGTGATGGACAACCTGGCAAGCCTCATCACCGTCAAGGCCCATGAAAAAGAGGGGATCGAAGTCCTTTTCTGTACGAACCCGGATGTCCCCCGGACCCTGGTGGGGGACCCGCTCAGGCTGGGGCAGGTGCTCATCAACCTCGCCAACAACGCCGTCAAATTCACGCAGCGGGGCGAGATCGTCGTCACCACCGAGTTGGTCCAGCGCAAGGAGAAGACCGTCGAGATCCGATTCGCCGTCAAAGACACCGGCATCGGCCTCACCGTCGAGCAGCAGGCCAGGCTCTTCCAGTCCTTCTCCCAGGCCGACACCTCCACCACCCGCAAGTTCGGCGGCACGGGGCTGGGGCTTGCCATCAGCAAGCGGCTGGTGGAGATGATGGGCGGCCGGATCTGGGTGGAGAGTGGGCCCGGCCAGGGCAGCACCTTCGCGTTCACCGCGGTTTTCGGCATCGGCCGGGAAGACGCCGTTACCCGCCATTCCCCCCCGTCGAGCTTGCAGGGCCTGCGGGCGCTGGTGGTGGACGACAACTCGACCTCGCGCGAGATCCTGCTGGAGATGCTCGCGTCCTTCTCCTTTGCGGTGACGTTGGCGGCTTCCGGTGAAGAGGGGGTGGCAGAGTTCGAAAAATCGCCGGCCGACCGCCCCTACGACCTCGTGGTGCTGGACTGGAAGATGCCGGGGATCGACGGCATCGAGACGGCGCGGCGCATTCAGAACAGCCCCGGCCGGAGCCGGGCGCCGCGGATCATCCTCGTGACCGCCTATGGCCGGGAGGAGCTCATGCGCCAGGCGGAAAAAATGGGGCTGGACGGGTTTTTGATCAAGCCGGTGAGCCCCTCGGTGATGTTCGACACCATCATGCAGGCCTTCGGGCAGGAGGGCCTGCCGGAGCTCCGGGCGGAGAGCGGGAAGGCGCCGGAGGTGGCGGTGTTTGAGCGATTGGCCGGCGCCGCGGTCCTGCTGGTGGAGGACAACGAAATCAACCAGCAAGTGGCTCTGGAGATCCTCGCCGGCGCGGGGCTGAAGGTAACCGTGGCCGGCAACGGCCAAGAGGCCGTCACGCTCGTCCAAAACACCCCCTTCGATGCGGTGCTGATGGACGTGCAGATGCCGGTCATGGACGGCTACACGGCCACCCGGAAGATCCGCACGCTGGAGGCCGAGCGCTCAACCGCCGGCCGCCGCCACCCGCCCGGGGGGGGACTGCCCATCATCGCCATGACAGCCCATGCCATGTCCGGTGACCACGAGAAGAGCATCGCTGCCGGCATGAACGACCACATCACCAAGCCCATCGACCCGGCGCAGCTCTTCGGGACCCTGGCGAAGTGGATCGACCCGCGGGAGGGGGCACCGCAACCGGGTGAGGCCGCCCCGGCCCCCGCCGCTCCGACGGACGGTGCGACGGCGCCCACGGAAGAGGGGCTGCCCGCGACCCTCTCCGCGTTCGATGTGGCCGAAGGGTTGCAGCGGCTGATGGGAAACCGGGCGCTCTACCGCAAGCTGCTCCGCAATTTCGCCGTGCAGTACCGTGACGGTGCGGCCGACGTGCGCTCGGCCCTGGATACCGGCGATTTCGAGCATGCCCATGGGCTCGTACATGCCATCAAGGGAGTGGCCGGAAATCTGGCGGCCAAGGAGCTCCAGCAACATGCCGCCGCGCTGGAGAGGCTCGTCAAGCATGCCGACCCCAATAACCCGCCGGGGGCGGCCGAGCTCGATGAGCTGTTCGCGGCCTTCCGGGGATCGCTCTCCCGTGCGATCGAGGATCTCCATGTTCTGACGCCCGCCGCCGAAGCAGCGGAGTCGGGGGATGCGGCGGCGGCCGGTCCTCTCCCCCCCTCCCTGGCCCGGGAGGCGGCCGCGCGCCTCCGGGAGGCGGCCGAGCTGGGAGACATGGCCGGGCTTGCGGCCGTCTGCAGCGAGCTCAGTGCCCAATCCGAGGCTTTCGCCCCTTACGCCGCCCGGGTGGCGCGGTTGGCCGATGACTTCGATTTCGAAGGGGTGCTGAAGCTGACCGAGGAATTAGAACGGTAGACGATCCGGGCCATCCGGACCCTGTTGTAGGGAGACCCTCCATGACCGACCCCTCGGCCGAAACCCCACCTGCGGCGGCGGAACCGATAATCCTGCTCGTCGACGACAACACCGCCAACCTGCAGGTGCTGCGCGAAACCCTTGACGGAGCAGGCTATAAGCTTCTGATCGCCAAAAACGGCAAGAGCGCGCTCGAGATCGTCCGCAAGGCGGGCCCGGACCTGATCCTGCTGGACATCATGATGCCGGAGATGGACGGCTACGAGGTCTGCCGGAAGCTCAAAGCCGATGAGGCCACCCGCCTCATTCCGGTGATCTTTCTGACGGCGATGGCCGATGCCGCGGACGAGGCCAAGGGGCTGGCCCTGGGGGCCGTGGACTACATCACCAAGCCGATCACCCCCGAGCTGGTGCGGGCGCGGGTGCGCAACCACCTCGCACTCAAACGCTACCAGGACCACCTCGAAGCGCTGGTGCGGGTGAAGACCCACGAGGTGCGGCTCACCCAGGCGGTCATGATCGAGAGCCTGGCGACGCTGGCGGAGTACCGCGACCCGGAGACCGGCGGCCACATCAAGCGCACCCAGAACTATGTGAAGGCCCTGGCCGTACGGCTCAAGGAGCACGCGCGTTTCCGGGAGCTGCTGGACGATGAGACCATCGAGCTGCTCTACCTCTCGGCGCCGCTGCACGACGTGGGCAAGGTGGGCGTGCGCGACACCATCCTGCTCAAGGCCGGCCGGCTGAACGAGGCGGAATTCGAGCTCATGAAGCAGCACACGCGCTTCGGCGAAGAGGCGTTGCGGCTGACCGAGCAGAAGCTCGGCAAGAGCACGTTCCTGCACCATGCGCGGGAAATCGCCGGCACGCACCAGGAAAAATGGGACGGCTCGGGCTACCCCCGCGGTCTCACGGGGGACGCGATCCCCCTCTCGGGCCGACTGATGGCCCTCGCCGACGTCTACGACGCGCTGATCAGCAAGCGGGTCTACAAGCCCCCGCTGCCCCACGCGAAGGCGGTCGCCATCATTCGCGAGGGCCGCGGCACCCACTTCGACCCCGATGTGGTCGACGCCTTTCTGTCCCTCGAGGAGACCTTCCGCAACATCGCCCTGACCTTCGCCGACTGCGACGAGGAGCGGAACGCCCTGGGCGGCGCGCACCCCGACGCCGGCATCTTCCCGACCTGGCGCATCGAGAGGGTGCTGGTCGCCGAGGACAGCCCCATCAACCGGGAAGTCATGCTCAGTCAGCTCACGGCCCTGGGATGCACGGTGGAAACGGCGGCAGACGGGAAGGAGGCCCTCCGGAAATATTCCCCGGGGCACTATGATTTGATCCTGACCGATATCGACATGCCGGAGCTGGACGGCTACGGCCTGGTGAGCGAAATCCGGCGCCGGGAGCAGGAGACCGGTCGGCGCACCCCGATCCTGGCCATCACCGCCAGCGATTTCGA
>JBFYWX010000414.1:0-4696 GCA_041310825.1 Desulfobacteraceae bacterium
ATCACGGCTCAGGACCAGGCCAAGCTCGTCGAGGACTATCTCGAGAAGGTGGTGAGGGCATGAAGAATCTGGCCGTCGCACGACGCTACGCCAAAGCGCTGCTCCTGATCGGGGTTCAGGACGGGCAGGCCGAGGCTTATCGGAGCGAACTGGCGCGGGTGGCCGGGCTGGTGGCCGGGGGCTCCCAGCTGGAGCAGGCCATCGTCAACCCGCTTTACGACAGCGGCGCGCGCCGCCGGGTGCTGCAGGCGTTGATTGCGAAAATGAGTCTCTCCCGGGTCATGGAATCGTTTCTCGTGCTGCTGCACGAAAAGGGCCGGTTCGGGTTCCTGGGGCAGATCAACGAGCTTTACCAGAAGCTCGCCGATGAGCTCGGCGGTGTGGGCCGCGCCACGGTGGTGGCCGCCCACGAGCTCTCCGCCGATGCCGTCGAGCGTGTCCGTATGGCGCTCTCGCGCCGAACCGGTAAAAAGATCATCCTGGAAGTTCAGCGGGACCCCGGCCTGATCGGCGGAATGATCACGCGCATCGGCGACCTGGTGCTCGACGGCAGCATCAAGACGCAGTTGCTCAACATGCGAGAACTTTCTAAACGAGGTGAGGGTGCCTAATGGAACTGAGAGCCGAAGAAATCAGCCAGATCATCAAAGAGCAGATCACCGACTACGAGAAAAAGGTGGAGTTGAGCGAAACCGGCGTTGTCCTGTCGGTCGGCGACGGCATCGCCCGGGTCTACGGCCTTGAGAAGGTCATGGCCCTCGAGCTGGTGGAATTCCCGCATGGGATCCTCGGCCTCGTGCTGAACCTGGAAGAGGACAACGTGGGTATCGCGGTCATGGGGGAGGACATCCACATCAAGGAGGGCGACATCGTCAAGCGCACCGGGCGCATCGCGCAGGTGCCGGTGGGCGAGGCCGTCCTCGGGCGCGTGGTCTCGGCCACCGGCGAGCCGCTGGACGGCAAGGGACCGATCGAGGCCAAGGAGTTCCGGCGGGTCGAGATGGTGGCCCCGGGCGTCATCGCCCGCAAAAGCGTGCACGAGCCCTGCTACACGGGACTCAAGGCCATCGACGCCATGACCCCCGTCGGCCGGGGGCAGCGCGAGTTGATCATCGGCGACCGGCAGATCGGCAAGACAGCGGTGGCCATCGACGCCATCCTGGCGCAGAAGGACACCGACATCTACTGCATCTACGTGGCCTGCGGCCAGAAGAAATCCACCGTGGCCCAGGTGCATGCCATTCTGGAAAAGCACGGCGCGATGGAATACACCACGATCGTCGCCGCCTGCGCCGCCGACCCGGCCTCGCTGCAGTTCATCGCCCCCTATGCGGGCTGTGCCATGGGCGAGTACTTCCGCGACGGCGGCAAGCACGCGCTCATCATCTACGACGATCTGTCCAAACAGGCGGCCGCCTACCGTCAGGTGTCGCTCCTGCTGCGCCGCCCGCCGGGTCGCGAGGCCTTCCCGGGCGACATCTTCTACAACCACTCACGCCTCCTGGAGCGCGCCTCCAAGCTGAACGACAAGCTCGGCGCCGGCTCCCTCACGGCCCTGCCGATCATCGAAACCCAAGCCGGCGACGTGTCGGCCTACATCCCCACCAACGTGATTTCGATCACCGACGGGCAGATCTACCTGGAACCCTCGCTCTTCTTCGCAGGGGTGCGGCCGGCGATTAACGTCGGCCTCTCGGTCTCCCGCGTCGGCGGCGCGGCCCAGGTGAAGGCCATGAAGCAGGTGGCCGGCACGCTGCGCCTGGACCTCGCCCAGTACCGCGAACTGGAGGCCTTCGCCGCCTTCGGCAGCGACCTGGACAAGGCCACCCAGCGCCAGTTGACCCGCGGCGCCCGGCTGGTGGAACTCCTGAAGCAGCCCCAGTACCAGCCGCAACCGCTCGAGAGGCAGGTCAGCATCCTATATGCCGGCACCCGCGGCTTCCTGGACAAGTACCCCTTGAGCGCGGTGGGCCGTTACGAAGCCGGCCTCTTCAAGTTCATCGAAGACCGCTACCCTCAGGTCTTCTCGACCCTGAAGGAGAAGAAAGAAATCAGCCCCGATCTGGACAAGCTCATGACCGAAGCCCTGAATGCCTTCGACGAGGAGTTCAAGGAAACCGTCAAATGACAGGCCCGCCGCCGGTCAGGCGGCCTCTGCAAGCCCGGGACAACTGGAGGTGAAGGCGGTTCGGTATGGCGACCCTAAAAGACATCCAGACCAAGATCAAGGCGGTCAAGAAGACCAAGCAGATCACGAAGGCTATGAACATGGTGGCCGCCTCGAAGCTGCGGGGTGCACAGGCCAACATGGAGGCGTTCCGCCCCTACGCCCGCAAATTCGCCGAGGTGCTGGGCAGTCTGGCCGAGCGGACCGGGGGCGGGGTGAGCCCTCTGCTGGTGCCCCGCGAGGAGGTCCGGCGCATCCACATCCTGCTGTGCACATCCGACCGCGGCCTGTGCGGTGGATTCAACACCAACCTGATCGAAAAGGCCCAAGCGTTCATGCGGCAGAAATCCGGCGCCGGCATCGAGTTCGCCTTCACGGCTTTCGGCCGCAAGGGGCGCAACTGGTGCCGCAAGAGCAAGTTGCCCGTGGCCGACGAGCACATCGGCATCATGGGCGGCACCATCGACTTCAGCGAGGCCTCGGCCGCCGGCCGCAAGCTGGTGAACGGCTACCTGGAAGGTCTGTATGACGAGGTCTACATCATCGGCGCCGAGTTTTTGAGCATGGCCAAGCAGGTGCCGGTGCTCAAGAAAATCCTGCCGATTCCACCCATCGAGAAGACGGAGGCCGTCCCCGCGACGGAGGCCGGAGGGTATCTTCCCGAGCACATCTGCGAGCCCTCGGCGGCCGAGCTCTTGGGCGAGATGCTGCCGCGCAACATCTATGTGCAGATCCACAGCGCCCTTCTGGAGACATCGGCCTCCGAGCACGCGGCCCGGATGGTGGCCATGGACAATGCCACCAAGGCCTGCAACGACATGATCAGCAACCTCACCCTGGTCTACAACAAGGCCCGGCAGGCGGCCATCACCGCCGAGCTCATGGACATCGTGGGCGGCGCCGAGGCCCTTAAAGGATAACGACGGAATTCAGCGTTTACCGCGTTCGGATAGGAGGACGGTCAATGGGAGAGAACATCGGGAAAGTAGTTCAGGTCATGGGCCCTGTCGTCGACGTGGAGTTCTCGCAGGGCAAGTTGCCGCTGATCTACACGGCCTTGACCATTTCCAACCAGGCCATCAGCGACGAGCCGGACAATCTCGTGGTCGAAGTGGCCCAGCACCTGGGGGACAACGTCGTTCGCACCATCGCCATGGACGTCACCGATGGGCTGGTGCGGGGCATGCCGGTCAAGGACACCGGCAACCCCATCATGATGCCGGTGGGCAAGGCCGCTCTCGGCCGGGTTCTCAACGTGGTCGGCCGTCCCGTGGACGGCCTGGATGAGAACGGTCAGCCGGCCGCCGACGGCAAGGGCAAGATTACCTCCGACAAGTGGCGGCCGATTCACGTCCAGGCCCCGAAATTCACCGAGCAGGACACCACCGTGCGCGTGCTCGAGACCGGGGTCAAGGTCATCGACCTCTTGGTGCCTTTCCCGCGCGGCGGCAAGATGGGGATGTTCGGCGGCGCCGGCGTGGGCAAGACGGTCGTCATGATGGAGATGGTTCACAACATCGCCATGCAGCACGGAGGTATCTCCGTGTTCGCGGGCGTCGGCGAGCGTACCCGCGAGGGCAACGACCTCTACCACGAAATGAAAGCCTCAGGGGTTTTGCCGAAGGCGGCCCTGGTCTACGGGCAGATGACCGAACCGCCGGGGGCCCGCGCGCGGGTGGCGCTCTCCGGCTTGGCCGAGGCCGAGTATTTCCGGGATGAAGAGGGCCAGGATGTGCTCATCTTCATCGACAACATCTTCCGCTTCACGCAGGCCGGCTCCGAAGTGTCGGCCCTCCTGGGCCGCATGCCCTCCGCGGTCGGCTACCAGCCGACGCTGGCGGTCGACCTGGGGGAGCTTCAGGAGCGGATCACCTCGACCCATAAGGGGTCGATCACGGCCGTGCAGTGCGTCTACGTTCCGGCCGACGACCTGACGGACCCGGCCCCGGCGACGACCTTTGCGCACCTGGACGGCACCGTGGTGCTCTCGCGCCAGATCGCCGAGCTCGGCATTTACCCGGCGGTGGACCCGTTGGACTCCACCTCGCGCATCCTGGATGCGGCCTACATCGGCGAGGAGCACTACCGCACCGCACGCACGGTGCAGCAGATCCTGCAGAAGTACAAAGAGCTGCAGGACATCATCGCCATTTTGGGCATCGAGGAGCTTTCCGACGAGGACAAGGTCACGGTGGCGCGGGCGCGCAAGATCCAGCGCTTCCTGTCCCAGCCCTTCCACGTGGCCGAGACCTTCACCGGCAAGGCCGGCAAATACGTGAAGATTGAGGACACCATCCGGGCCTTCAAGGAGATCTGCGAAGGCAAACACGACGACATCCCCGAGCAGGCCTTCTACATGAAGGGCGGGATCGAGGAAGTCGTGGCGGCCGCCAAAGAGATGGCCGCCGCAGAATAACGCCGAGGTTGCGCCATGGCTGGACCCATTCGACTGGAAGTTGTCACCCCAGAGAAGGTCGTCATCAATGAGGATGCCCAGATCGTCATGGCCCCCGGGGCCCTGGGGGAGTT
>JBFYWX010000422.1:0-5183 GCA_041310825.1 Desulfobacteraceae bacterium
GTACAAGAACGTCTACCGACCCGGCGACACCACCCCCACCGGGCAGAAGCCGGAAGTCTACAGCTTCCCGGAAATGTTCGACAAGCTGCGTCCCCTCTACCAGGCCGCCCTCAAAAAGGCCAAGGCCGAATCGACCCCGGAGAAAAAGAAGGGAGTGGGCCTGTCGCTCGGCATCTACGGCTGCGGCCTGGACGGGCCCGATGGCTCGGAGGTCAGCGTGGAACTCGCCCCGGACGGCGTGGTGCTGGCCAGTTCATGGGAAGACCACGGCCAGGGGGCCGACATCGGCGCCCTCGGCACCTGCCATGAAGCCTTGCGGCCCCTGAAGCTGTCGCCAGAAAAGATCCGGCTGGTGATGAACGACACGGCCCAGGTCCCCAACAGCGGGCCGTCCGGCGGCAGCCGCCAGCAGGTCATGACCGGAAACGCCATCAAGAACGGCTGCGAAATGCTGCTCAACGCCATGCGCAAGAAGGACGGCACCTACCGGACCTATGAGGAGATGAAGGCGGAGAAGATCCCGCTCAAGTATTCCGGCAAGTGGACGGCCTCCATGTGCACCCCCTGCGACGCCAACAGCCAGGGCTCCCCGTTCGCGGTCTACATGTACGGTGTTTTCATGGCCGAGGTGACGGTGGACACCCAGAACGGCAAGACCCAGGTGGACAAATACACCGTCATGGCCGATGTGGGCAAAATCAACAACAAGCTGGCCGTGGACGGGCAGATCTACGGCGGGGTCGCCCAGGGCATCGGGCTTGCGCTTTCGGAGGATTTCGAGGACCTCAAAAAGCACACGAGCCTCGCGGCTTGCGGCATCCCGTACATCAACGACATCCCGGATGCACTCGAAATCCATTACTTTGAGAACCCGCGGGAACACGGCCCGTTCGGCGCGGCCGGCGTCGGCGAACTGCCGCTGACCTCCTCCCACGTGGCGGTGATCAACGCCATCCACAACGCCACGGGGGTGCGCATCACCCATCTGCCGGCCCTGCCGGAGAAGGTGCTCGCCGGGTTGAAGGCCACGTCGAAAAAGGGCCAGTGATCGCAGGCGGCACCGCGATCGCCGGCAGATGCGGCCAACACCAAGCAAAGCGGCGAACCGCGGGAGGGCTCCGCGGTTCGCCGCAGTATTTGGACACCATCCATGGACCAACAGGAGCTGAGGGCGCTGGAACAGCGCTGCATCCAGGAGGAGGCCCCGGAGTGCACGGCCGGCTGCCCGATCCATGTCGACGGCCGGGCCTTCGTCGGTCATGTTGCCCGGGGCGAGTGGCCGGAGGCCTGGAAGGTCCTGCGCAAGACCATGCCCTTTCCAGGCATCCTGGGCCGGATCTGCGACGCGCCCTGCCGCCAGCACTGCAAACGCAGGCAGGCGGGGGACCCCATCCAGATCGGGGACCTCGAGCGCGCCTGTGTGGCCACCCCGCCGCCTGCCGCCCGCATCCAGCCGCTGCCCCGCAAGGGGAAAACCATCGCCGTCATCGGCAGCGGGTTGAGCGGACTGACCGCCGCCTGGGACCTGGCTCGCAAGGGTTATTCCATCCGCATCTTCGAGCCCGGTGCGAGGCTGGGCGGCCCGCTGAGGGATATCCCCGCTCAGCGTTTGCCGGAGGCGGCGCTCGAGGAGGAAGTGGGGCGGCTGACCGGTCTCGACGTCGCGGTGCACCTGGCGGTCGATGTGGAGCCGGCCCGGTTTCTGGAACACTGCATTGAGGAACACGACGCTGTTTTTCTCGGTTTGGAGGCGGCCCCGGGCCGCAACTGGGAGATCGGGCGTGATGCCGCCGGGCGGATCATGATAGACCCCACGCTGCAGTCCACCGGCCGGCCGGGAGTATACGCCGGCGGCCGGGCGGACACGGTGGGCCCTTCCCCGGTGTGGCAGGCGGCCGAAGGCCGCTGGGCCGCCACCTCTATCGACCGCCACCTCCAGAAGGTGTCGCTGACCGCCGGCCGCGAGAAGGACGGCCCTTACCGCACCCGGCTCTTCACCCGCATCGAGGGTATCCGGCCGCTGCCGCGCGTGGAGGCGCTCGATCCCGGCGCCAGCTATTCGGCAGAGGAGGCCGTCGCCGAGGCGGGCCGCTGCCTGCAGTGCGAGTGCCTGGAGTGCGTCAAGGTCTGTGCCTACCTCGAACGCTTCGGCGCCTATCCCCGTAAATACGCCCGCGAGATCTACAACAACGAGTCCATCGTGATGGGGGTGCACCAGGCCAACACGCTGGTCAACTCCTGCAGCCTGTGCGGCCTTTGCGAACGCGTCTGCCCCGAGGACTTCGCCGTGCAGGATCTCTGCCTGCAGGCTCGCCGCAGCATGGTCCGGCAGGGCAAGATGCCGCCCTCCGCCCACGAGTTCGCCCTTCAGGACATGCGCTTCAGCCTCAGCGAGCGTTTTCGCCTCGCGCGCCACGCGCCCGGGCACACGAACAGCGCCCGTGTTTTTTTCCCGGGCTGCCAGCTGTGCGCCTCGGCTCCCGGCCAGGTGCGCCGGGTTTACGCACACCTGATGGAGTCCTTCTCCGGCGGTGTGGGCTTGATGCTGGGCTGCTGCGGGGCGCCGGCCTTCTGGGCCGGCCGCGAAGAGGAGTCCGGCCAGGTGGGCGAGGGGCTTCTGGAGCAGTGGAGGGCGCTGGGCCAGCCCGAACTCGTTCTCGCCTGTTCCACCTGTTTGCGCAGGTTCTCGGAGCACCTGCCCCAGGTCCCGACCGTCTCCCTCTGGGAGGCGCTGGATGCGACCCACCTGCCGCCGGCGGCCGCCGCCGGGACGGTGCTGGCGATCCACGACCCCTGCACCACGCGGCTCACCCCGGCCGTTCAGGAAACGGTCCGCCGGATCGTGAAGCGCCTGGGAGTGTCCACCGAGGAACTGACCCTGTCCCGGGACAAGACCGAGTGCTGCGGGTTCGGAGGGCTCATGCAGAACGCCAACCCCGATCTGTCCCGCGAGGTCGCCGCCCGCCGGTCCCGCATCAGCCCGCTGGATTACCTCACCTATTGCGCCATGTGCCGGGACAGCATGGCCGCTGTAGGCAAGCGGGCACTGCACCTGCTCGACCTCGCTTTCCCGGATGCGTTAGGCCCGGACCCGGCAGCGAGGCAGCGGCCGGGATGGTCCGAGCGGCAGGAGAACAGAGCCCGGCTGAGAGCCTCACTTGTCAAAGAGCTTTGGGGCGAAAAGGCATACGCCATGCAGGAATACGAACGCATCACGCTGATCATCACACCCGAGGCCGCAGAGATTCTCGAGAAACGCCGCATCCTGGTCGAAGATGTGCAGCGGGTCATCCACGAAGCGGAAAAGAGCGGCCGCATCGTGGTCCACCCAAAGACCGGCCGGCTGAAGGCCTGTCACCGGCCCTACCGGGCGAGCATCTGGGTGGAGTACTCCCCATCGCCGGAGGGCTACGTGATCCACACGGCCTACAGCCACCGCATCGAGGTTTTGGGAGGACCGCGGGCATGAAGGCTGAAAACGTGCGCCCCGAGGAGCTGGAGTGGGTGTGCCGGAAATGCAGTCGGCCGCTCGAGGTGGGTCCGGTCGCCGTCGAATACATGGGCAGTCAGTTCACGACCGAGCTCCCCACCTGCCCGGGCTGCGGCTTCGTTATGATTTCGGAGGCGCTGGCCCTGGGCAAGATGGCCGAGGTGGAGCAGATCCTGGAAGACAAGTGATGAGCGACACGCCCGCCCCCAGCCTTTATGAATCCCCCGCGCTGCAGGCCGTGACCGGACCGGCCCTGCGGCCCGGGGGGTTGGAACTGACGCGGCGGGCGTTAACCTTCTGCGATTTGCCGGCCGGAGCGCGGGTGATCGATATCGGCTGCGGGACCGGGGTGACGGCCCACCACCTGAGGCGGCACTGCCGGCTGGAGGCGTTCGGTCTCGACCGCTCATCCGGCATGCTCGGCCAGGCCCGGCAGAGGGACCCCGGGCTGCCCCTCGTCCAAGGGATCGCCACCCGCCTGCCTTTTGGGGATCGCCGTGTGGCCGCCGTGATGTGCGAGTGTGTCCTGTCCCTGGTGGAAGATCCCGCTGCGGCCTTACGCGAATTCAACCGTGTGCTCGCCCCGGGCGGGCTCCTGGTGGTGGCGGACGTCTATGCCCGCGCCCCGGACCCCGCCGAGGGGCTGACATCGCTGCCGGTGACCTGCTGTCTCAAGGGAGCAAAATCCCGCGACGCGCTGGTGGACCGGGTGCAGCGCTCCGGGTTCACGCTCCTCGTCTGGGAGGATCACTCGCTGGCCTTGAAGCGCCTGGCGGCGCAACTGGTGTTCGCCTGCGGGTCCCTGCAGGCGTTCTGGGGGGCGGGCTCCGTGAGCGCGGTTCCATCCGCCGCGCCTCGGGCCCGCCCCGGGTATTTCCTGGCGGTGGCCCGCAAGGAGGGCAACCCATGATGAACGACGTCATGATCCGCATGCTGCAGCTTTCCCAGAAAGGCTACGGTTGCAGCCAGATTCTGATCCGGCTGTTCCTGGAGGCGCGCGGCGAGGACAACCCCGCCCTGGTCCGCTCCATGGCCGGTCTGGCCTATGGGTGCGGCGGAGGGCGCGCCACCTGCGGCACCCTGACCGGAGGCTGCTGCGCCTTGGCGCTCTATGCCGGCAAGGGGGGGGACGGTGAAGCCGGTTCCGAACGGCTGCCGCTGATGCTGCAGGAGTTGAGCGACTGGTTCGAAAACCAGGTGGGAGGGCCCCACGGCGGAACGGCCTGCGAGACGATCGTGGGCGTGGGAGGCCCGGCGGCCGCCCGTCAGCGCTGCGGCACGATCGCGGCGGACACCTATGCCAAGGTGCTGGAGATCCTGGCCGCCCACGGCTTCGATCCCGCCGGCGCCTGATCGGATGCACACCCATGGAGCGCGAGACCACCGCAAGCCTCTGCCCGGTCTGCCTGAACCGCATCGGCGCGGAGCGGGTCGCGTGCGGCGAACAGGTGCAGCTGGTCAAGACCTGCCCCGAGCACGGGGAATTCAGGGCGGTCGTCTGGAACGGCCGTCCGAGACTGAACGAATGGCGGCGCCCCAAAACACCGGCGCTTCTTCACTCTGCATTTCAAGAGACGCTGCGGGGCTGCCCCTTTGACTGCGGGCTGTGCCGGGAACACCGGCAGCGCTCCTGCACCGTGCTGCTGGAGGTCACCCGCCGCTGCAACCTGCACTGCGCCGTGTGCTTTGCCGG
>JBFYWX010000425.1:0-5846 GCA_041310825.1 Desulfobacteraceae bacterium
GGAATGGCTCCGGGCGTCGCGCTCGAGGTGCGCGAGGGCGGTGAGACCATCATCGTCCACCTGGGACCGACGGCCTTCCTCAAGCCGGCGGACACCGGCCTCAAGCCCGGGGACCGGGTCACCATCCGCGGCTGCTGGGCGGAGGTCAACGGCAAGGACGTGCTCATGGCCTCCAAGGTCAAAAAAGGGGAGACCTTTGAGCTAAAGATGCGGCTGACCAAGGACGGGACCCCCTTCTGGACCATGACGCCGGAGCAGCTGGCCAAAGAGCAGCAGAACAAAGACTGAGCCGTTACGATCGCGGCCGCCCGAACCGCTGCCGTCGGAGACCGAAATGCCCTCAAACGCCCGCGCGGCTGGGGAGTTGCTCGAAGCCTCGGGGGCTTATTGGAAGAGCTGCGCCCTGCACGCCGCCGTCAAACTGGATCTCTTCTCGATTCTGAAGGAAGAGCGCCTGTCGGCGGGGGAGATGGCCGACCGCCTCCAGGGCTCCGCCCGCGGCGTCGAGGCCCTGCTGAACGCGATGGCGGCCCTCGGGCTGCTGACCAAGACCGACGGCCGCTACGCCAACTCGCCCGCCGCGCGCGCGCTGCTCAGCCGCGAGTCGCCGGACTTCATCGGCCACATGATCATGCACCACCACCACCTGGTGGACTCCTGGGCGCGGCTGGAGGAATCCGTGCGCAGCGGCTGCCCGGTGCGGGAGCGGCCCGCCGCCCGCCCCACGGAATGGCGCGAGAGCTTCCTCATGGGCATGTTCACCAACGCCATGGCGGCCGCGCCCGCGATCGTTGCGGCTCTCGACCTCTCCGCCCGCCGCCGGCTGCTCGATTTCGGCGGCGGACCCGGCACCTATGCCATTCACTTCTGCCTGAAAAACCCGGAGCTCAGCGCCGACGTCTTCGATCTGCCCGAATCGCGCCCCTTCGCCGAAAAAACCATCGCACGCTTCAACCTCGCCGCGCGCGTCAACTTCCTGCCCGGGGACTACCACCGGGATGAGGTCGCCGGACCCTACGATGTCGCCTGGCTCTCCCACATCCTGCACGCCGAGGGCCCCGAGGCTTGCCTGAAGATCCTGCACAAAGCGGTAGCCTCCCTCGCACCCGGCGGGATGGTGATCGTGCACGAGTTCATATTGAACGACGCGATGGACGGACCGCTCTTCCCCGCCCTTTTCTCGCTCAACATGCTGGTCGGCACCCCCTCGGGCCAATCCTACTCCGAAACGCAGATAAAAGAGATGCTCACGGTCGTCGGCGCCCACGACATCCGGCGCATCCCCGTGAAAACCCCGAACGCTTCGGGCATTATCCTCGGGACGGTATGATGGCGGATCGATCATCTCATCATAAGCCGCCGATCCTTTCCATCGTGGGCCGCTCCAATTCCGGCAAGACCACCCTGATCGAAAAGCTGATCCCGGAGCTCAGGCGGCGCGGGTACAGGATCGGCACCATCAAGCACACCCACCACGCGGTCGAGATCGACCGCTCCGGCAAGGACAGCGCCCGCCATCGCGCCGCCGGTGCGGAAGCGGTCATGCTGACCGGACGCGGCCACATGTTCCTGGTCAAAGCGGTGGCCTCCGAGTCCATCACCGCCTTGGCCGGGTATTTCGACGGCATCGATCTTCTCATCACCGAGGGGTTCAAGCGGGAGAACCAGCTCAAGATCGAGGTGGTCCGGGCGGCGCTGGGCTCGGAGCTGCTCTGCCGTGAGGATCCTTCCCTGATCGCCGTCGCCACCGATGCCGAACTGGAGGTCCACGTCCCCGTCTTCCGGCTGGATGACCCGGCCGCCATCGCCGACTTCATCGAAAAACGCCTTCTGGCAGCAACGGCCATTTGACATAGAACGCCAAAACCGGTAGCCCGGTATCAGCCGGGCATCAATGCCGATCTCATCTGCGCGGGAAGCGAACGAGCGAATGGCGGACTTTCCCCTCGAATCCCTGATGTGCCACCGGGACAACCTCGAACAGGTCCTGGACAACCTCAAGGAAGGCATCATCGCCCACGACATGCAGCGCCGGGTCTTCTTTTTCAACCGGGAGGCGGAGCGCATCACCGGCTACCCCCGGGCGGAGGTGCTGGGCCGCGACTGCCACGAGGCCTTCGGCGCCCCCCTGTGCGGCGGCCGCTGCGCCTTCTGCGAGGAGACGCCCGCTCCGCCGGAGAGCGCCGACTACGCCCTCACCATCCTCACCAAGGCCGGCGACACCCGCCGCATCGAAATGACCGTGACGCGCATGAGCGACGGACAGGGGGGGACCGCCGGGGTGCTCTCCTGCTTCCGGGATGTGACCGACCTCCTCCGGCTGCGGCTCCAGGCCGAACGGCTGACGCGCTTCGGCAACATCATCGGGCACGACAGCAAGATGCTGGCGGTCTTCGAGCAGATCCGGGACGTCGCGGGCTATGATTTCCCGGTCCACATCTCCGGGGAGACCGGCACCGGCAAGGAGCTTGCGGCCAGCGCCATCCACACCGAAAGCCGCCGCGCCGGGGGAGCCTTCGTGCCCATCAACTGCGGGGCGCTGCCGGAGGGGCTGATCGAAAGCGAGCTTTTCGGCCACGTGCGGGGCGCCTTCTCCGGCGCCATCCGCGACAAGAAGGGGCGGTTCGAGCTTGCCGACGGTGGAACGGTGTTCCTGGACGAGGTGGCCGACCTCTCCATCCCCATGCAGGTGAAGCTCCTGCGTTTCCTGCAGGAGGGAAAATTCGAGCGGGTCGGCGGCGAGCAGACGATCGGAGTGGATGTCCGCGTCGTCAGCGCCACCAACAAGAATTTACGCAAAGAGGTCGAGCGCGGCCGCTTCAGGGAGGATCTCTTCTACCGGTTGAACGTCATCCCCATCCACCTGCCGCCGCTCAGGGATCGCAAGATCGACATCCCCTGTCTGATCGACCACTTCCTGAAAGAGGCCTCCGAGCGCTACGGCCGGGAGCCGCTCAAGGTCTCCAGCCAGGCACTGGCCCTCATGCTGGACTACCGCTGGCCTGGAAACGTGCGCGAGTTGCAGAACGCGGTCCAGTTCGCCTTCGTGAAGTGCGGCGGCAAGCTCATCCTGCCGGAAAACCTCCCCCTGGAGCTGCGCGCGGCGGACGCGGTGTGCTCCCGGCGGGGTCCGGCCAAGAAACTCGAAACCGAGACGGTCAAGGCGGCCCTGACCCGCACCGGCGGAAACAAGGCCCGGGCCGCGAAGCTGATGGGGGTGGGCCGGGCCACCCTTTACCGTTTCCTGGGCGAGCATCCCCATCTCGCGTGAGACCCTGGCCCTGCCCGGACCTCATCGCCCAGCGACACCCAACTCCTGTTTCAGCCAGGCCCTGGCGTCCGCGTCGAGGGCGTAAATCCCTTTCAACTCGCAGACATCCTTTTCGAACCGGCGCGGCAGCTCGAAGCGCGCCAGCTCCTGAGCTTCGTCGGAGTTACGCCGGATCAGGTAGATGTAGTAGGGCTTGTTCCAGCAATTGACCACGAAATAGGTGGTGAAGTCGCTCTTCGAGCGAATCACGAAACCGTCTCCCCGGGCCCAGTTGTTGCCCCACTCGAGGTAGAGCCGCACGGCCTCCTCGGGCGTCATCTCCCAGTTGATCTCGTCGATCAGTTCCGGCTTCTGCTTGAGTTCCTCCAGCGTCATCATGCGCGCACCCCCCTGCTTTGTGTATGGCCGAAAACCTAAGGCAGCCCCCACGGCCTGTCCACTCTAAAAAACCGGGGCGCCCCGCAGGGCGCCCCGGATGGATTCGAACAGATGACCGGTCGGGCAGCGATCAGGCCGCCGCGTCCAGCGATCGGCGGTCGTCCATGGACATCAGCTGACGCTCGCGCGCCTTGTCGATGCCGAGGGCTTTGCGCTTCTTGTCGATGTGCTCGATGATGAGGCGGGCCATCTCGTAGGGATCGTTGGCAAAACCCCACTTGCCCATGCCCATCTTTTCCAGGTCCTCGAACAGGTGCTTGTGGAACTTGGTGCCCTCCACCGTGGGGAAGGTAACGCCGAACACGGTAAAGACGCCGGAGGCCACGAAGTACTGGCCGATCGAAATGGCCTTCTCGCTCATGTACTCAGGGGCCGCGCCCGCCACCGGCAGGTCGGCGATGCTGTTGCCCAGGCCGCCGGTCTTGACCATCTCGGCGGCAGCGATCAGGATCCGGCTGTTGTCGACGCAGGAGCCCATGCCGAGGACCGGGGGCATGCCGACCGTTTCGCACACCTCCTTCAGGCCGGGCCCGGCCAGGTGTGCGGCCTCGGGGGTCGTCAGCCCGGCTTTGGCCAGAGCGATCTGCGAGCAGCCGGTCTGGAGCACCAGGACGTCGTTCTTGATCAGCTCCTTGACGAGCTCGACGTGGAGCCAGTCCTGCTTGACGCGCGGGTTGGTGCAGCCGACGACACCCGCCACCCCGCGGATGCGACCGTTGATGATGTTGTCGTTCAGCGGAGTGTAAGAGGCGCGGAAGCTGCCCCCCAGCATGTAGTTGATGTACTCATAGGAGAAGCCGTGCACGCCGGCGTTCTTGATCTTGGGGATCTCGACCTTGGCCGTGCGGTTCTTGAAGCGGCCGATGGCCTGCAGCACCACCTCGTCCGTGCACTCCTTGGGGGCGTGCTCGTGGAACTCGATGTGCATGGCCCCCTCGATGTGGCAGCGCGGGTTGGTGGTGATGAGCTTCGTGCCGTAACAGTCGGCCACCTTGACAAGCCCCTGCTTGATGCACTGCACGTCCACGCACATGGCATCCACCGCGCCGGTGACCAGGATGGTCTCGGTCGACATGAAGTTGCCGGCGTGCGGGATGCCGTGGCGGACCAGCACCTCGGCCCCCGAGCAGCACATGCCGCACAGGTTGATGCCCTTGGCGCCGGCGGCCTTGGCGGCCTGGACCAGGGTGGGCTCGCTCACCGATTCGATCATCGACTCGAAGAGGTTGGGCTCGTGGCCGTGGACGATGACATTGACGTGGTCTTCCTTGAGCACCCCCATGTTCACTTCGATCGCCACCGGCGAGGGGATGCCGAAGAGGATGTCGGAGATCTCGGTGGCGACCATGGACCCGCCCCAGCCGTCGGCCAGCGCCGTGCGGTTGAACTGCTTGGTGATGTTGACGTAGTCCTGGTCGACCCCCATGTGGGTGCGGTGCATCATCTCCATGATCTCGCGCATGGCCCCGCGTGGGACGATGCCCTGCTTGCGCCAGGTTTCAAGTGTCTTGGCAGGCACACGGCTCATGAAGGGAATCTCCCCCTCCACCTGGGTGTAGGTGCGCTCGAGCTCGGCGTAGAGGTCCTTGGCGATGTCCATCATCTCGCGGCCTTCGGTCTCGATCCCGATGGACTGGGCGACCGCATTGAGCTTTTCCGGGTTCTTGATGCGGTAGTCCTTGATGTGGCCGTTGACCACCTCGCGGAAGAGATCGAGCATGCTCATGCCGTGGTCGGTGTGGGCGGCGCAGCCGGAGGTGACGAAGCGGGCGAAGTTGCGGGCCTGGATCGTATCGATGGTGGCCCCGCAGACCCCGACCTTGGAGTACGGGTCGCGGGCGTTCAGGCGGCAGGGACCCATGAAGCAGTGCTTGCAGCAGGCCGACTCGGCGCCGATCGGGCAGGCCTTCATGCTCACGGCGCGCTCGAAGGCGGTTTCGACCCCGTCTTTGCGGGCTTTGATCAGCATCTGGGCCGTCGCATCGCAGGTGGTCAGTTCACGGGGTTCGGGCATCTCCTTGTCCTTTTTCTTGGAGATGAGTTCTTTTTTGTCTTCCATTTGAAAGGCCTCCCTTCGTGGAGAGATTGAGAAGTTTCAATACACCGGCATCCGGCTGAAAATATATTAGAATCGGGG
>JBFYWX010000426.1:0-12059 GCA_041310825.1 Desulfobacteraceae bacterium
AGGAGTGGCTGCCGCATGTGCTCGCCCGGCTGCGGACCGAGACCGGCAAGGCGATCGCCGCCGCCGTGCTCGCCACCCGCCGCGACGCCTGGTGGCGGCCGGCCGCCGAGGCGGTGGAGAAACAAGGTTAGAGGGTTCACGGATCGGGGTTCCGGGTTCACGGTTCAAAGGTTGAAATTCCCGCATCCAGAATCCCGAGTCCCGAAACCTGTAAAACGGCCCTCCAACCGTGAACGATGAAACCGTTGAACCGTGAACCCGACAACCCATCAACCTGATCTCGTTACCTGTTGACAGCCACGGAGCAATTTTTTACACATAGAGCCTTGATGGACTCGTAGGAGGACGACCCATGAATTGGTTTACTGCGGCCCTCGGATCATCCGTCGGCAAAAAGCTCATGATGGCTCTGAGCGGCCTGGCCTTCGTCGGCTTTCTGGCGGCTCACCTGGCCGGAAATCTCACACTGATCGGCGGGGAAGAGGCCTTCAATGGGTACGCCGCGAAGCTCCAGTCCCTGGGGCCGATCCTGCACCTCTTCCGGGCGGGGCTGATCGGCTTTGCCCTGGTGCACGTTCTCACCGGTCTCTACCTTTTCCTGCAGAATCGCAAGGCCCGCCCGGTCCGCTATGAGATGGACACCTCGGCCGGCGGCCGCACGATCAGCTCCCGGACCATGCCCTACACCGGTCTGGTCATCCTCGCTTTTCTGATCTTTCACCTGTTCCACTTCACCTGGACCGACAAGGGCTCCGGCACCATCTTCGATCTGGTGGCCGCCGCCTTCCAGCAGCCCGGGCTCATCCTGCTCTACGCGGCGGCGATGATCGTGGTGGCCCTGCACGTTCGCCACGGCTTTTGGAGCGCCTTCCAATCCATCGGCGCCAACCACCCGAAAACCATGCCGGCCGTCATGGCCCTGAGCTGGGCCGCGGGCGGGCTGGTGGCGTTCGGCTTCGGCCTGCTGCCCATTTACATGTTGGCCCGGTATTAGCCCTTTTCGCCTCCCGCACCGGAGAAAGGAACCCTCATGCGCCTCGATGCCAAGATACCCGCCGGCCCCCTCCCCCAGAAATGGGACCGCCACCGCTTTGAGACCAAGCTCGTGAACCCGGCCAACAAACGCAAATACAGCATCATTATCGTCGGCACGGGTCTCGCCGGCGCCTCGGCCTCGGCCAGCCTGGCGGAGCTCGGCTACGACGTGAAAACCTTCTGCATCCACGACTCCCCGCGCCGGGCGCACAGCATCGCCGCCCAGGGCGGCATCAACGCCGCCAAGAACTACCCCAACGACGGCGACAGCATCTGGCGGCTCTTCTACGACACCGTCAAGGGCGGGGATTTCCGGGCCCGCGAGGCCAATGTCTACCGCCTGGCGCAGGTGAGCAACGCCATCATCGACCAGTGCGCCGCCCAGGGCATCCCCTTCGCCCGGGAGTACGGCGGGCTTTTGGCCAACCGCTCCTTCGGCGGGGCCCAGCTCTCCCGCACCTTTTACGCGCGCGGGCAGACCGGCCAGCAGCTGCTGCTCGGCGCCTACAGCGCCATGATGCGGCAGGTGGCCGCCAGCAAGGTGCACCTGTTCCCGCGCCGGGAGATGCTCGACCTGGTGGTGGCCGACGGTCAGGCGCGCGGCATCGTGGCACGCAACCTCCTCACCGGTGAGATCGAGCGCCACGCCGGGCACGCCGTGCTGCTGTGCACCGGGGGCTACGGCAACGTCTACTTTCTCTCCACGAACGCCAAGGCGTGCAACGCCAGCGCCACCTACCGGGCCTACAAGCGGGGGGCGGCCTTCGCCAACCCCTGCTTCACGCAGATCCACCCGACCTGCATCCCGGTGCACGGCACCTACCAGTCCAAGCTCACCCTGATGAGCGAGAGCCTGCGCAACGACGGCCGGGTCTGGGTGCCCAAGGCACCTGGCGACAAACGCCCCGCGCGCGATATCCCCGAAGCCGAGCGGGACTATTTCCTGGAACGCAAGTACCCGAGCTTCGGCAACCTGGTCCCCCGCGACGTGGCCTCACGCAACTCCAAGGAGCAGTGCGACCAGGGCAAGGGCGTCGGCGAGACGGCGCTCGCGGTCTATCTGGATTTCGCCGATGCCATCCGGCGCGACGGCCAGGCCACCATCGCCAAAAAATACGGCAACCTCTTTCAGATGTACGAGAAGATCACCGGGGACGACCCCTACCGCACGCCGATGATGATCTACCCGGCCGTGCACTACACCATGGGGGGGCTGTGGGTGGACTACAACCTGATGAGCACGGTGGACGGGCTCTTCGTGCTCGGGGAGGCGAACTTCTCCGACCATGGGGCCAACCGCCTGGGGGCGAGCGCCCTGATGCAGGGGCTGGCGGACGGCTACTTCGTGATCCCGGCCACCATCGGCGGCTATCTCGCCGGCACGCGCTTTGCCGCGGTGGAAACCGGCCACGCCGCCTTTGCGGATGCCGAGCACCAGGTCGAGGGCCAGATCCAAAAGTTGCTCGCGATCTCGGGCCGCCGCACGGTCGATGACTTCCACCGCCGGCTGGGGCTCATCATGTGGGACTACTGCGGGATGTCCCGCACCAATGACGGCCTCGCCCAGGCGCGCAGCCTGATCCGGGAGCTCCGCGCGGAGTTCTGGAAAAACGTGCGGGTGCCCGGGTCCGCGGATGACCTCAACCAGAGCCTGGAAAAGGCCGGGCGGGTGGCGGACTTCATGGAATTCGCCGAGCTCATGGTGGTCGATGCCCTGGCGCGCCAGGAATCCTGCGGCGGCCACTTCAACGAAGCCTTCCAGACCGAGGAAAACGAGGCCCGGCGGGACGATCAGAACTTCTGCCACGTCGCCGCCTGGGAGTTCACCGGCGAGGGCGGCGAACCCCGCCTGCACCAAGAGCCCCTCGGCTTTGAAAACGTCCAGTTAACCCAGAGGAGCTACAAGTGAACAAGACCATCAACCTGACGCTCAAGGTCTGGCGGCAGAAGCGCCGCGCCGACAAGGGCCGTTTCGAAACCTACCCGGCCCGCGGGATCTCCACCGACATGTCGTTTCTCGAGATGCTGGACGTGGTCAACGAGCAGCTCACCTTGGAGGGAAAGGAGCCGATCGCCTTCGAACACGACTGCCGCGAAGGGATCTGCGGCTCCTGCGGCAGCATGGTGAACGGCCGCGCCCATGGACCGCTGAAAGGCACCTCGCTCTGCCAGCTGCACATGCGCCATTTCAAAGACGGCGACACCCTGGTGATCGAGCCCTGGCGGGCGCGCGCCTTCCCGGTCATCAAGGACCTGGTCGTGGACCGCAGCGCCCTCGACCGCATCATCCAGGCGGGCGGCTTCATCTCGGTCAACACCGGCAGCGCGCCGGAGGCCAACTCGCTGCCGGTCCCCCCCCTGGCGGCGGAGAAGGCGATGGATGCCGCGGCCTGCATCGGCTGCGGCGCCTGCGTGGCCGCCTGCCCGAACGCCTCGGCGATGCTTTTCGTCAGCGCCAAGATTTCCCAGTTGGCACTCCTGCCCCAGGGCCGGCCGGAGGCCGACCGCCGGGCGCTCAGCATGGTACGGGCCATGGACGCCTGCGGCTTCGGCAACTGCTCCAACCACCGCGAGTGCGAGAATGCCTGCCCCAAGGAGATCGCGATCGTCAACATCGCGCGCCTGAACCGGGAGTACGTTCACGCCGGCCTCGTTTCGCATGAAACGTGAAACCGGCATCCGGGGAGCGCCAGGGAGATCGTTTTGAAATAATGGTGCCCGTTTGGCGCGGCGGGCAGGGCATTTTTACTTTTAGTGTTTGGTGTTTGGTGTTTGGTTGGGGCGGTGCAACGACGATTCGATACCGATCCCTTTTTTAGTGCCGAGTTCCAAGTCAGAGTTCCGAGTTGGTGGTATTCTGTTTTTTCTCGTTACTCGTTACTCGTTACTTCTCGCCCTCGTCCCGGCGAGAGTCTCTGTTTCCTCTGATCAGCGCGCCTGCGGCAAAACACCCTGCCCCCCGATTGGTACCCGTTCACGTACACGTACCCGTACACGTACACGGTGGTGTTCCGTCTTTTTTACTCGTTGCTCGTTGCTCGTTACTCGTTGCTCGTTACTCGTTACTTTTCACAATCGCCACGGCATCAGGATGCCGGAGTCTGGGGCATCGGTTGCGGGAGCGGCTGACTGTCTGAGGGGCTTACGGGCTCTTGGATCGGACCTTTCCCCGAACGGTTAGAAGGGGCGAAACGGAAGATCTCACCCTGAGCACAATAGACAGAGCGAGCCTGGTCCGATCATAGAGCCCGTTGCCCCGAGTTTCAGACGCGGACGAAACCGATGTCCCGGACGCAGGCATCCCGGGCGCCACAGCGCTGCTTTAGTAAACTGTGGTGCCTGTTTGGCGCGGCGGACGGCACGTGGCGGGTCAGTATTACCGATCGGCGAGCAGGGCTTCAACGCTGCGCAGGAGTTCGGGGATGTTGAATGGCTTTTCGAGCACATTCGTAAAGCCGAGCGCGGCCAGCTCGTCCAGCTTGGGGTGGCCGGGAAAACCCGTGGTGATGATGACCTTCATCCCGGCGAGCTGGGCCTCGGAGCGGATGCTGCGGCATACCTCGAGACCGTCCATCTCGGGCATGAAGACATCTAAAATCAGCAAATCGGGGCGGTAGGTTCCCAGGCGGATCGAGGCCTCGATCCCATTCGCCGCCTCCTCCAGCAGGTAGCAGCGCGGAATCGAAAGGGCCTCGAACAGGACCTGCCGCACCAGGCTGTCGTCGTCCACCAGCAGGATCTTGGCCGCCTGCCGCTTGAGCACCGTCGGCAGCAGCACCGTGAAGGTCGTGCCCTCCCCCGGCCGAGTCTGGAAGGAAATTTCCCCGCCGTGGGCTTTCACGATCCGGTACGTGACCGACAGCCCTAACCCCGTCCCACCCTGCGCCTGCTTGTCGGTGACGAAAGGCAGGAAGACCCTCTCGGCGATCGCGGGCGAAACCCCGCGGCCGTTGTCTGCAATCCGCAGGTGCACCCGCCCGTCCTTGAGATCGACCCGGGTCTGAACCCGGATGTCACCCTGGGCATGGTCGATCGCCTGGGCCGCGTTGATGACGAGGTTCAGGATCACCTGCTCGAGGCTCTGGAGGCTGCCCTCGACCTCGGGCAAATCCGATGCGAGGTCGGTTTGCACACTGATCCCGGCACGGCGCAGGGTGGTCTGGGCCAGCCGCAGGGCGTTCTTGACGGCCGTGTTGAGGTTGAAGAGGTGCTTTTCGGAAAGATTGGACTGGCGCGAAAAGTTCTTGAGATCGGAGACGATCTTGGTCACCCGGTTGGCGGCCATGTCGGTGTCGGCCAGAAGCTGCGGGAGGTTGTCCCGCAGAAAATCGATGGAGAAGCCGCCGAACTTGCGGTGGGGATCACTCGCCGGCATGAGAACCAAGACCGATAAGAGGTCCGCCCAGATTTTCCGCAGCAGCGGCAGGTTGTACATGATGAGGTTGATGGGGTTGTTGATCTCATGCACGACACCGGCGACGAGAGTGCCGAGGGTTTCCATCTTCTGGGCCTGCTGCAGCTGATCCTCGGCCTCCTTTAGCGCACTCTCCGTTTTGCGCACGGCGGATTCAAGCCGCCGGTTTTCCGCGCGCAGCCGCGCGATCTGCGCAACCAATTCCTCCCGGCTGGGCTCTTTCGGGGCCATGGTGGGCGCGATCCTTTCCGGCCCTTCAATCCGCGCGGCCGCGGCCTTCGGCGGCCAGCTGCGCGGCCACGCACCGGCAGACGGCCGTCAACGGCAGATCGGTGCGCATGCCGGGGCAGACGCCGGCCATGACGAGCCAGTTTTCCGGGGCGACGAGGACACTCGCGATGAAGGGCCAACGCCGGCACATGCGGGGTTTGACCGGGTGGATCGTGCAGAGCTTGTCCCAGAAGGTGCAGTAGCCTGCGGGCCCCTGGGCCAGGAGCGTCCGCCCGGCGGAGACCCGGCAGTAGAGCCGCTCGACGTCGGCGGGGTCGACCCCGATGAAGGCGGCGATCGCCGCGATGTCCTGGGCGTCGACGTAGGTCCCGCCGTAGCCATGGCAGCAGTCGCCGCACTGGCGGCACTGGAAGAGGCGCTCGGGGGGCGGATCAATCGAAGGCACGGCGCGCCTCCATGGCTTTTCGAAGGGTGACCGGGTCGACGAACTTGAGATCCCCCCCCATAGGTACCCCGGCGGCGATGCGGGTCACCCGTATGGGAAAGACGGCCAGACGCTCGGCGATATAAACGGCCGTCGACTCGCCCTCGACGCTGGTCCCCGTGGCGATGACGATCTCCTGGACCCCGCCGGCGGCCACGCGGCTTAAGAGCTCGCGCACCCGGATGTCGTCGGGCCCGACACCGTGCAGCGGCGAAATCACCCCGGAGAGCACGTGGTAGTTGCCGTTGAAGGCCCCCGATTTCTCCACGGCGACCATGTCACCCGGCTGCTCCACCACGCACACCCGCGAGGCGTCGCGGGCCGGGTTGCTGCAGAGGGGGCAGAGCTCCTGGTCGCTGAGCGAGAAGCAGCGCACGCAGAGTCTGACTTTACGCTTGACCTCCAAAATGCCGCGCGCCAGCTCCTCGACCGCCGCCTCGGGCGCGTGGAGCAGATGCAGCGCCAGCCGCTCCGCGGTTTTTTCGCCAACGCCCGGCAAGCGCGAGAGGTGATGGATAAGGGTACGGATGGAGGCCGGATAGTGATTCATGGCTCAAAGCTCCCGCGGCCCGTCCGTCAGCTCAACCCCGGGATTTTGAGCCCGCCGGTCAGTTTCCCCATTTCAGAGGAAACCATCTCCTGGGATTGGGTCAGGGCGTCGTTCACGGCCGCCAGGATGAGGTCCTGGAGCATCTCCGTATCCTCCGGATTGACCACTTCCTTTTCGATGTGAACCGAGGTGATCTGCTGGCGCCCGTTGGCCACGACCCGGATCATCCCGCCCCCGGCGCTCGCCTCCACCGTCCGGCCGGCCAGTTCCTCCTGCATCTTGAGCATGCGCGCCTGGAGCTGCTGCGCCTGCTTCATCATGTTGCCCATCTGCTTCATTTGTCCGCCTCCTCGATCATCTGCACTTCCACCAGCTTGCCGTTGAAAATATCGATGGCCTCGGCCACCAGCGGATGGTTCAACGTTTGTTGCACGCGCGCCTGGCTGCGTTCGCGTTGCACGCCCGGGGCCGGCGCGGCCGCGCCGTCCGCGGCGATCGCGACCTGCGCCTCGGCCCCCAGCACCTCGGCGCAGACCTCCCGCAGCAGGGCCATGTGCTTGTCGCGACGGAGCATGGATGCGGCATAGGAATTCTCCGGGGGGATGATCTCCCAGCGCCCGGCCGCGAGGCTGCGCAGCCGGCACTTCTTGAGATTCGCGGCCAAGCTCGGCTGCCGCTCGGCGGCAAGCGCGCTGATGCGCTGCCAGGCGGAGTCGCCCGGGGCCTCGCCGGGCTCAGCCACCGCGACCGCCGGCGGCGACGCCGCCGACACCGCTGCGCCCGCCGTGAGCCCGCCCTGCGGCCCGGATGGGTTTCCCCTCTCCGGGCTGTTGTCCGGGCGCCCCCCGCCGGACGGCGCCCCCCCCTCGCCGCCGACTTCCCGGCGCAGGTCATCGAGCTTGCGAATCAGGGTGTCGATGGACAGGGCGGGCGGCCGCTGCCGGACATTGAAGAAGACCATCTCCAGGGCCAGCTTGGGGTGGGCGGAGAGGCGCATCGCCGGCTCTTCGCGAAAGAGGGTGTCCAAAATGTGCTGCAGCTCCGGCGGTGACATGCGCCGGGACAGTCCCTGCAACGCATCGATCTCCCCGGGCGGCAGATCGACCAGCCGCTCGGGGTCGCCCCCGGCGTGGAGAACGAGCAGGTTGCGGAAGCCGTCGATAAGCTCGGCGTGCACTCTCTTCAGGTCATGGCCCCGGTCGAACACCTCCTCGAGCGCGAGCAGATACCGCTTGAGATCGCCCGCCATCAGGGCGTCCATGAGCTCATGCACCTGACGCCGCCCGACGACGCCCAGGGTCTCCAGCACCACCGCGTGCGGGATCGTTTTCTCCCCGCCGGCCATCACCTGGTCGAGCAGGCTCAGGCTGTCCCGGATGCTCCCGCCGGCCTCGTGCGCGATCACGCCCAGGCTCTGCGCATCGACCGCCACGTCCTCCTTGCGACAGATCTCGGCCAGGTAGGCACAGACGGCGGCCCGGCGGATGCGCCGGAAATCAAAGCGCTGGCAACGCGACAAAATGGTGATCGGGATCCGGTGGGCTTCGGTGGTAGCGAATATGAAGAGCACGTGGGCCGGCGGTTCCTCCAGGGTCTTTAACAGCGCGTTGAAGGCCGGGGTGCTGAGCATGTGGACTTCATCGATGATGTAGATCTTGTAGCGGCCGTGGGCCGGCATATACTTGACGTTTTCGCGCAGCTCCCGGATTTGGTCCACGCTGTTGTTGGAGGCCCCATCGATCTCGAAGACGTCCACGCAGTGGCCTGCGGTGATGTCGGCACAAGAGGGGCATTGATTGCAGGGTTCGGGGGCGGGTCCCTGGCGGCAGTTCATGGCTTTGGCAAGGACGCGGGCGACCGTCGTCTTGCCGGTGCCGCGCGGCCCCGCCAACAGGATGGCGTGGGCCACGCGCCCGGCCGCGATGGCGTTGGCCAGGGTCTGGGTGACGTGCTCCTGGGCGACGACCTCGGAAAAACGCTGGGGCCGGTATTTTCGGGCAAGGACCAGATAGGACATAGACGGGAAACGACCCCCGGCCGTCGCGGCGCCGTGACCTGACCTTAAAGGCGCCAGGCGGCCATCGGCGGTTGAGTCAACGACCACCCGCAAAGCGAGTGGCTTGGATTTTCGGCCGCAGACCGAAAACCCAAAAGCACGTTAGTGCGTCACTCGTTGCACGTGCAACCGCGTGCGCAGCACGCGGTTTGAACACACGTAATCAAAAAAATGGCGGAGAGAGTGGGATTCGAACCCACGGTGCCGGTATTAGCAGCACACACGATTTCCAGTCGTGTTCCTTCGGCCAACTCGGACATCTCTCCGCAGCACGACTAGGCTGGGGCAACGCCTGCCGCTGTGATCGTGGGACGCCGGGTCCGCATCGCGTCCCGCCGGGGGTCAACGCCATCGCGGTGACTGGCGGAGAGGGTGGGATTTGAACCCACGATCCCGCTTTTGGCAGGATACCGCTTTTCGAGAGCGGCGCCTTCAACCACTCGGCCACCTCTCCCATTCCCACGTGATCGCGCAGCAATCGATTTTTTTAGCATTGGGCTTTTTTTTTGTCAACCCAGGGCAAGGCCCCAACGTCCGCCTCAGGGCTGCAGCATGCTGCGCACCTCCGCGGACGGCGCATCGCCGTCGTTGAGAAAAAGCGGGGGCATGATCTTCAGTCCCGTCCCCCCCCCCGGACGCCCCTCCAGGAGCACCCGTTTGGCCTCACGCCGTCCGTCGGCGTGCACCGTCCGCAACCGCTTCGGTTCGATCCCGAGCGAACGCAGGTGCCAGACGAGCTCACCCAAGCGCTCGGCGGCCTGGATGACCACCAGACGCCCGCCGGTTTTCACCATCCGCCGGGCCACCTTCAGGATATCGGGCAGGCCGATATCGATCTCGTGCCGCGCAACGGCTCGCTGCCCGCTGGGATTGAGGCGTCCGGTCCCCGACCGGCGAAACGGCGGATTGCAGACCACGACATCCATCACCCCCCCGGTGACGGTCGCGGTCAGATGCCGCATGTCGTCGGCAATGATGACGATGCGCTCGTCCAGGCGGTTGGCGGCGACGTTGGCCGCGGCCAGCGCCGCCAGTTCCGCTTGAATTTCGACACCCCACACGCGCACCCGGGGATGGCGGAATGCCAACATCAGGGGGATGATCCCGCAGCCCGTGCCCAGATCGAGCACCCGCTCGGCCCCGCGCAGCCG
Source organism: Desulfobacteraceae bacterium (assembly GCA_041310825.1). Lineage (GTDB taxonomy): Bacteria > Desulfobacterota > Desulfobacteria > Desulfobacterales > SpSt-501 > SpSt-501. Next base: position 9,922 of record JBFYWX010000426.1, read on the forward strand.
CACGAAATGGGCCAGGATCACGGCATCGATGGAGAAGCGGTAACCAAGACGGCTTTGCGCGACGCGCAGTCTCCCGCCGAAAAAGGCGTCGCGCGTAGGTGCGGTGCTCGCCATGCGAGGCCTCATGCCCTCCGGCCGGGGACGCGTGGGGTCAGAAGGCGCCCACCTTGAACTTGATCTCGGTCACCCGGGGACGGCCGGGCTCGGCGTTCAGACGCGCCAGGAGGTCCGATTTCAGAAAGCGCAGGTGGTGGATCCAGGCCGGGCTGCTCACATGCACGAGAAGGATCGACCCCTTGAAGGCCGCCGGGCGCGCGTTGCGCGCGATCTCCTCGCCCACCAACCGTTCCCACTGCTCCCAGATCTCCCGCATGCCGGGCTCGCCCGGCGGGCGCAGCCGAGACAGCAGCCCGGGCAGCACGTCTGCGATGGGGACCGACCCGCGGGGGGTGTTCTTGTCGCGCATGGCGCTATTAAGGCAGGCGGCCGCCGAGATGTCAAGCCGGCATCGCACCAATTAAGTTAGTTTATGATTACATGTCCGCCGGGTGGATTTCGCTTGACTTGTGCAGAGGTTTACCTTATTTTAGCTCATCTTCGATCACACGTCACGCACACCGGGGGGGGCCGTGAAGAGGCGTCGGCCCTCTCTTTGAGGTGCATCACCTCGGCAACAGGGAGCAGGAAACTCACGATGAGCTGGGATTGGGAAAAACTAAAGCAGCAGCAAGGGGGCCGTGGGGGCATGCCGCCCCAGGTGGACGACTTCATGCAGGGGTTGAAAAAGTTCAAACTGCCCGGAGGACCGATCATCATCGGGGTGCTCCTGGCCCTGCTGGTGGCATCGACCGCCTTCTACACCATCAACCAGGACGAGGTCGGTGTCGTGCAACGCTTCGGGCGCTACATCGAAACCACCCAGCCGGGGCTGAACTTCAAACTGCCCCTCGGGATCGACACCGTCAACAAGGTGAACGTCAAGTCGGTGCGGACCGAAGAGTTCGGAGGGCAGGCCGCCGAAGTGGATTTTCGTGCGCGGGCGCGCCCCGGGGGCGATCCCGGCAACGTGAGCCTCATGCTCACCGGGGACCTGAACGTCGGGTTGGTGCCCTGGATCGTGCAGTACCGCATCAAGGACCCCTATAATTACCTCTTCAAGGTCAACGACGTCCGGCTCCTGCTGAACGACATGTCCGAGGCCGTCATGCGCCTCGTCGTCGGCGACCGCAGCATCAACGAGGTCATCAGCAAACGCGGCGAGATCGCCAACGAGGCCCGCGAGCTCTTGCAGCGCGAGCTGGACCTCGCGGAGGCCGGCGTTCACATCGTCACGGTCGAGCTCAAGCGCACCAACGTGCCGGTCCCCGTCCAGCCCTCCTTCAACGAAGTCAACCAGGCGACCCAGGAGAGGGAGCAGACCATCTACCAGGCCAACGAGGAGTACAACAAGGCCATCCCGGCCGCCCGCGGTTCGGCCGACCGGACCATCCGGGAAGCCGAGGGTTACGCACTGAACCGCGTCAACCGCGCCCAGGGCGATGCGTCCCGCTTCAGTCAGATCTATGAAGAGTACCGCAAGGCCAAGGACGTCACCGCCCGGCGCCTTTATCTGGAAAAGATGCGCACGGTGCTCCAGAACATGGGCCCGATCTATATCGTCGACCCGGAGCAGAAGAGCGCGCTGCCCTTACTCAACCTCATGAATCCGGCGGTCAAGGAAAAATGAAAATCAAGACATCTCTCATCGTCGTCGTCATCGCCCTGGGCTTCGTCCTTTTCAACTCGATCTATACCGTCAACGAAATCGAACAGGTGGTGATCACCCAGTTCGGCCGGATCGTGGGCGAACCCGTCAAAGAGCCGGGGCTGAAGTTCAAACTGCCCTTCGTCCAGAAAGTCCATGTCTTCAAAAAGAACCTGCTGGAGTGGGACGGGGACCCGGGTCAAATCCCCACCCTGGACAAGACCTTCATCTGGGTGGACGGCTTCGCGCGCTGGAAGATCGTGGACCCGGTCAAGTTCTTCCAGACGGTCAACAACCATAACAACGCCCTCGCCCGTTTGAACGACATCATCGACCCGGCCGTGCGCAACGCCATCACCTCCAACCAGCTGATCGATGCCGTGCGCAAGTCCAA
>JBFYWX010000443.1:0-13709 GCA_041310825.1 Desulfobacteraceae bacterium
CCGGGACATCGAGAATCTGCTCCCCCTCCTCGCTCCTGAGCGTGAGAAGCCGCCGGTCCCCGCGCGGGGCGACCGCGGTGATCTCGCCGTCCGCCTCGACGCGCGTTTCGATCTTCTGCCGGTAGACGAAGTACTGCGGGATGCGGTTCCAGCGCCAGACGTAATCCACCTGCATGGTGGCTACGTAAAGCGCCGCCGCCAGGCCGAAGAGGACCACGAAAAAGGCGGCCGCGCCGACATAGTAGGACGTGGGGTGCTTCAGAATCGGTGGCGATGCCGGAGATCGCATGCAGGCTGCACCTCGCCCGGGGATGCCGGTTGCCCTCTCCTCCCCGGGCGGTCAAAGGCTACTGCTGGATGCCCTCGATCCAGTTCGTGCTCTTGATCCACTTGTTGTAGATGCGCTCATAGCGCCCGTCGTTCTTCACCTGGGCGAGGAAGTTGTTCAGCCAGTTCAGAAAATCCGGGTCGCCCTTGCGCACCCCCCAGGCCAGAGGCTCGTAGGTGAAGGGCTTGTCCAGAAACACGATCGGCCCGGCCTTGCCCTGCTGCGCCATGAAGACCACGCAGAAAGGCAGGTCGTAGACGAAGGCATCGGCCTTGCCGCTGACCACCTCCATCGCTGCGGTCACCTCCTCCTCGAAGGACTTGTAGTTGGCTTTGGGGATCAGCCGTTTGACCGACTGCTCGCCGGTGGTACCCAGCTTGGATGTGACCGTGAACTGGGGGTTGTTCAGATCCCGGTAGGATTTCACCTTGCCCTCGTGCTTTTTGTTGATGATGACGGTTTGGCCCACCACGATGTACGGGTCGGCGAAGTTGATCTTCAGGTTGCGCTCCTGGGTGACCGTCATGCCGCTCATGATGATGTCGAACTTCTTCGTGACTAGGGCCGGGATGATCCCGTCCCAGGCGGTGTTAACCGGCACGAACTTGACCCCCATGGCCTTGGCCATCTCCTTGGCCATGTCGATGTCGAAGCCGACGAAGTTGCCGGATTTGTCCGTCATCTCGAAGGGCATGTAGCCGGATTCGAACCCGACCTTGAGCTCGCCCGCCTTCAGGATGCCCTCGAGGGCCGACTTTTTGGCGAGTTCGATGTCGCCGCCGAAAAGAGGACCGGTCATCATCAGACCGGCCAAGCACACCAGTACCGCCACTGTTATTCTTCGCATGATTGCCTCCCGGGTTTGAGTGAAGGATAGGGTGACATCAGTAGGACTTGCCCTCGCGCAAAACCTCGCGCAGGACCATCTTCACGTGACAGTCCGGGCAGGTGGGGACGGCTTCCTTGGGGATGTAGACGATCTGCGTGCGACGGCATGTGGGGCAGACGACTTCGACGGGTTGATTGGGTTCCGCCATGACAGGCTCCGGTTGCAAGTGAACACCATCATACCTCACCAGCCCCTATATGAAAAAAGCGCCGATGTAAAGCGCGATGACGCGGCGATCGCCTCTGCCGCCGCGGAGGAAACGCCACAAAAGCGCGTCACGCCCGAGGAGGGGTTCGACGCCGTGAATCATCTTGACACCGGGGAGCCTCGGCCGCTATGCTAAACGTCTGATTACATAACGGCATCACTGCGCGTCGGTGCACGCATGAACCCGGAGGGAGGGGCTGCATGTCAGGGACGAAAGCGCTCAGTCTGGATCAGATTCTGAACCACCCCACGGTCAAAGCGGCGGTGGAGGATGCCAGCTTCGAACTCAGGCAGCGGCGGGCCTTCGTGCCGCCGATCTGCAAGGTCTTCTCGAGCCCTACCAACGGGCTTGAGGAGACCGATCGCTACCGTTTCAGCATCGACCCGGAGGCCCGGCGCCAGCTGCCGGGCATCATCGCCAACAAGGTCCAGATCGTCAAGGACGGCAAGGATCTCGCGCCCGAGGCGGCCGAGAACTACACGCGCCGGAGGAACATCGGGATCGTCTTCTCCGGAGGCCCGGCGCCGGGCGGTCACAACGTGATCGCGGGACTTTACGACGCCGCCCGGCGGGTCAACCCCGAGAACCGCGTGTTCGGTTTTCTGGTCGGGCCCGACGGGGTCGTGGAAAACGAGTGCATCGAGATCACCCGGGAGCTGGTCGACCGCTACCGCAACCTGGGCGGGTTCACCATGATCAAGACCGGGCGGTCCAAGATCGATTCGCGCCAGAAGGTGGACCTGTCCAAAGCCACCTGCAAAAGCCTGGGGCTGGATGCACTCGTGATCGTCGGGGGCGATGATTCCAACACCAACGCCGCCTTCCTGGCCCAGGAGATGCTCGCGGACGGGATCCAGGTGATCGGCGTACCCAAGACGATCGACGGCGACATCCAGGTGTGCGACGATGACGGCCGCGTGCTGTGCGCGGTCTCCTTCGGGTTTCACACCGCCGCGCGCGCCTTCGCCAACGCGATCGCCGGGCTCGCCAACGACGCCAGCTCCGACATCAAGTACTACCATGTCTGCAAGGTGATGGGGCGGGTCGCGAGCCATCTCGCGCTGGAGGTGGCCCTGCAGGCCCACCCCAACATGACCGTCATCGGCGAGGACCTGGTGGACTTCGTCGACGAGGAGCGGCTGGCGAAAGCGAGCCGGGAGAACCGCATCGATTACACCGCCTTCGGGATGACCCTGCGCCACCTCTCGCGGCTGATCTGCGAAGGGATCGTCCAGCGGGCGGCGGCCGGTAAGAACTACGGGATCATCGTCATTCCGGAGGGGGTGCTGGAGTTCATCAACGAGGTGGAGGTGTTCATCATGAAGCTGAACACCATCATCGCCGAATACAACCACACCCACGACCGGGAGTTCCACTCGGCCTTCCCATCGCTGCAGGGCAAGCTCGAGTATCTGCACCGGTTGGCTCAGCGCTCCCGGGACGACTCCGCCTTCCGGCTGTGGAACACGCGCGACGAGGACCTTTTTAACGACCTGCCCGAGTTCTTCCAGGAAGGGTTGCTGACCGAGCGTGACAGCCACGGCAATTTCCAGTTCTCCCAGATCCACACCGAGCGGGTGCTGATGGGGTTGGTGCAGGACTACCTGAATATCCTCAAGGAGAAGGGGATCTACAAAATCGGCATTCACGCGGCCTATTTCCGCAAGGCGCTCGCGCAGGCGGGGCTGGACCCCGACCGTTTCGGGGCGGCGCTCTTTCAAAATTACGGCAAGGGGCAGTTCCTGCTGACCAAGGCCGCCATCATTTCCGCCAAGACCCTGCGCCAGGAGCTCGAGCGGGCCGGCCTGATCGGCCCCGAGGAGAAGCTGCCGGAGGTGATCGAGAAAATCTACAAGAAGACCGTTCCCAGCTTCAAGGTCCAGGAGCACTTCTACGGCTACGACGGCCGCGGCCACGACCCGACCAAGTTCGACTGCACGTACACCTACAACCTGGGCTTGACCGCCTTCAGCCTGATCGCCAACGGGGCGACCGGGCAGATGGCGGCCATCCGCAACCTGGAGTGCGATTTTGCCGCCTGGGCGCCGATCGGCATCCCCATCGCCCCCCTCATGCATCTGGAGGAGCGCAAGGGGAAGCTCTCCCTGGTGATCGAAAAGGCGCTGGTGGACGTGAGCTCGGTGGCGATGCAGGTGTTCAAAGCCCACGCGGACAAGTGGCTGGCGGCATGCGAGGGGGAGGACTGCTACCGGCGCCCCGGCCCCATCCGGTTCACGGGCGAGGGCGAAGAGGACCGGCCGCTGACGCTTCAGCTCAACGCGATCGTCGCGCCCGCGGAGTGACGCGGCTGGGCGGCCTCAGCGGTACTTGCTCTCCAACCGCCGGCGTTCGTCGTCGGTGATCATGCCGATCTCGACCATCAGCTCGCCGATGCCGTTCTCCCGCAGTACCTGGACGTTCATGATGGCATCGGGGCTCTTCTGGTTCAGGCTGACGAAGGTTTCGTGCAGGTCGAGCTTGGATTTCTTGAGCAGGGAGACGTTCTTGACGAAGTTCGCCTCCTCACCGTGAAAAACGATATGGTGGGTGAGCAGGAAATAGAGCGCAGCCCCCGCGGCGGCGATGAGCAGGTACTGTTTCAGACGCGATGCCATGGCACGGTTTCCTTCCGTGGGGTTTTCTGATAGACTTTATCTTAGTGACATCTGAATTTTATCAAGCTTATCCCAAAGGGTCAAATTTCCCAGGGGGCTCCATGCACGCCCGGCAGCGGCGGTTTATGAGCAAAACGGCCATGGCCGACTCCATGATCCTGACGGCCATCGTGTTGGCGGTCATTTATTGGGCGCTGGAGGCCCTGCTCAACATCTTCGCTCCCGGGGAGATCAGCTTCTACCGCAACCTCCTCGGCCCGAACGTCGGGGACATGAGCCTGCGCATCATCGCGCTCTGCCTGTTCCTTATCTTCGGCTCCCACGTCCAGTTCACGATCAACCAGCGTAACCGGGCAGAGCAGGCCCTCAGGGAAAGCGAGGAGAAATACCGCAACATCCTCGAGACGATCGAGGAGGGCTACTACGAGGTCGACCTGCAGGGGCGTTTGGGTTTCGTGAACGATGCGACCAGCCGCCTCCTTGGAGTTTCCAAGGCGGAACTTGTGGGGCGGAACATCCGGGAGTTCCTGAACGGAGACTCGGACCGGAAACTTTTCGCGACGTTACAGCGCTGCCGCGCGAGCGGGCGACCCGTCAAGGCGTTCGACTGCGAGTTGCACCAGCCGGAGGCGGTGCGCTTCATCGAAGCCTCGGCCGCCCTGCGCCGCGACAATAGCGGGGCGGCGGTCGGCTTCCGGGGGATGCTGCGGGACCGCACCGAAAAGAAACGGCTCGAATTGGATCTGCTGGAATCCTACCGCAAGCTCCAGAACGCCCGGGCGGCCACCATCCTCGGGTTGGCCAAACTGGCCGAGTACCGGGACGAGGGGACCGGCACCCACCTGGAGCGGATCCGGGAATACGCCCGGCTGCTGGCGGCGGAGATGGCCGAGCGGCCCGGTACGGGGGAGGCGATCGATCCGGATTTCATCGAGGAGATCTACCACTCCTCGATCCTGCATGACATCGGCAAGGTGGGCATTCCGGATGCGGTGCTCCTCAAGCCGAGCGGGCTCACCGAGGCGGAGTTCGAGGTGATCAAGTGCCACACCCGCTTCGGCGGAGATGCGCTCGCCGCCATCGAATCACAGATCGAAGGCCGCTCCTTTCTGCAGCTGGGAAAGGAGATCGCCTACCACCACCACGAGAAGTGGGACGGATCCGGCTATCCGGCGGGCCTGAAGGGGCGAGAGATTCCCTTGGCGGCCCGGATCGTGGCCGTGGCCGATGTCTACGACGCGCTCACCAGCAAGCGCTTTTACAAGGAAGCATTTTCGCACGAAAAGGCCAGGCAGATCATTTCCGAGCTGCGGGGCAGCCATTTCGACCCCGCGGTGGTGGACGCCTTTCTCAGCCTCGAAAACCGGTTCGACCGCATCCGCGAGGAGGGCCTGGGACAGGAACCGGAAGAGCGGCCCGTGGGAGCGGGCGTCTGCCGGCCGGGGGGGAAGCTTGCCGCCGCCTAATCGGGAGCGGCTTCGACCAGTTTCAGCAGCACCGGGGCATCTGCCGGCAACAGTCCGGCGGCGGCGTCCCACGCCACCGGACGGCCTTCCCATTGCGCCGCCCGGCAGATCGACCTCAGGCCCGACCCCATCCGTTCGAGGAATTCCCTGAGATCCCCGCCCTCGACCCGTATCCCGCGAGCCAGAAACCCGGGCCCGAGCTCCCGCGCCACCAGGTTGAACAACTTGACCTGCACGCGGATCGCTCCCCCGCCGGCCTCCGGGCCGCCGCCGTCGTAAGAGATCTGGCGGCGCATGGCGGCATAGGCCCCGCCCCGGCGCAGGACCGCGCCCGCCAGGCCGGGCATGGCCGCCGAGAGGGCCAGGGTCGACCCGTCCCGGACCCGGGCCTGCCCCAGATCGTCGATGGCCTTGCCGTCTAAAAACACGGTCTGGACGCGCTCGTTCAGGTAGTTGGGGGATATCCCGCATTCCCGGCAGATGAACCGCTCCACCGGGCCTCCGGCCATGCCGTCCACCCTAAAGCCGCGGCCCAAGAGCGGCAGAAAGCGCGAGAGGCCCCCGGCCGCGATGGTCAGTGTCAGTCGATGGTCTGTTTCAGTCGTCATCGAAGGTGTCCCCCTCTCCACCAAAAGCCGGGGGGGCCGTTTCCAGCCCCCCCGATGGTGGATCTTACACCGCTCCGCTCGGCCTACCAGTTGAACACCTGGTCGAGCTCCGAATCCTTCACCATGAAGGTGATGTTGTGGGGCGGCAGTTTTTCCTTTTTGAAGTAGTCCGGCAGCCGGTCCATTTCTTTCGTGAAGCCCGCCTTCTGGTTGAATTCCCGCTCCAGCGTCAAAATAGACTTGCCCAGTCCGACCACATCGTCGCCGGTCAGTTTCTGTCCGCTGAAGCTGCCGAGCAGATCGAGCAGGGCCTGGAAGGTTTCGGGTTGGTCCAGGATGGCAAAGGCGATGAAGAGGCACATGCCGGTCGAGTCGATGGCGGTGGTGGCGATCTGCAGGTTGCGTGACAGCTCGATCTGCCCCTCGGGCTTCAGCGCGTCCACCTTGCCGCCCACGCCCAGGATGTTGGCCGTCACGGCGTAGCCGGCGGTGTGGTCCGCCCCCTGGGTGCTGGTGGCGTAGGTGACGCCGATCCCCTGAACGCCGCGCGGGTCGTAGGCCGGCATGGACTGGCCCTTGACCACCGGTACGCGCTCGACGCCGAAGACCCGGCCGGTGACCGCCGCGCCGCTGCCCAGGATGCGTCCGAGCGCAGAGCCCTTGCCGACTTCTTTGACCAGGTTGATGGCCGCCTGGGCGTCGCCGAACTTCGCAATCCCGGCTTCCATGGCCACCCCGATGGTGGCGCCCATCTCGATCGTGTCCAGGCCGAAGTCGTCATCCAGGCGGTCGAGCATGGCGATGGCGTCGATGTCGTCGATGCCGCAGTTGCCGCCGTGGGCCCAGACGGTCTCATACTCCGGCTGCTTGGTGAGGTAGTGGCCGTCCTTGTCGTAGAAGGTGCCCGAGCAGCGGATCACGCAGCCGCGGTGACAGCCGTGGGTGGCGGAGCCCTCGCCGCCGCGGGCGTTTTCGAGCTCGGCCTGGGCCTCGCCGCTGATCTTGGCGCAGGTGTCGAACCGGCCCCACATGAAATTTTTGGTCGGGTAGGCCCCGGCCTCGTTGATGACGTTGGTGAGGACATTGGTGCCGTAGGCGGGCAGTCCCTGCCCGGTCACGGCGTGCTTGCGCAGGCCGGCGACCCAGGCCTTGTTGGCCTCCTTGAACTTCTCAGGGTCCTTGGGCGCACGCACCCCGCAACCGGTATCGTCGATGACGATGACCTTGACCCCCTTCGACCCCATCACCGCTCCGACTCCGCCGCGGCCGGCGTGCCGGGTGGGCCGCTGCTCCATGTCCGTGAAGGCGATCGAGGCGCCCGAGAGCTTCATCTCCCCGGCCTGTCCGATGGAGATGCAGGCGACCTTGTCGCCGAACTCGGCCTTCATCTTTTCGACCACGGCGTAGTTGCCGAGCATCTTGAGGCCCGGGGCGGGCGTGATCTCGACCTTGTCCTGGTTGATGACCACCCGGTAGAGGGTGTCGTCCGCCGGTTTGCCCTCCAGGACGATGGCGGCGTAGCCCAAGCGGCCGAGCATCTGCGAGGGTTGCCCGCCGGCATTGGCCTCCTTGATGCCGCCGGTGAGCGGGCTCTTGCACCCCACCGAGATCCGGCCGGACATGGCGGCCGCGGAACCGCTGAGAAGCCCCGGGGCGATCACGAGTTTGTTGTCCTCGCTCAGCGGATGACACGTCGGCGGAACTTCCTTGGCGACGAGGGTCGAGGTCAGGGCCCGGCCTCCCAGCCCGGCATAGGCCCCGACCGGCTCGGCCTTGGCCTGGGGCCCGTCGGCCGCGCCCATGTTTATTCTCAAGATCTTTTCCATGGCCACCTCCTGATATCTAAAGGTTTCGTGGGTGAGAGGTTTCTACTTACCAAGGAACGGAGGGAGCAGAGCGCCAGCTTCGACGGAAGCGTGTTTTGGGGCGTCGCCACCCGGCTCCGGTCGGTGGCTTTTTCCACTTACCCGTACACGTAAACGGGTCTTTCTGATCGGACGCTTTTACCCGTGAACGTGAACGTGTACCGCTTCGCTGTGTACGTGCACGGCTCCCGGCCTTCGCACGCTCACCATGCCATGTAATTACGCGTATCCCGGGGTCAAGTCAAGTCGAACTGAAAATGACACCCCGGCGGGGTCCCGTCGGTCGCCGCTGGGGTGAAGAGAGTCGATTGGCGGGGAGGTGGCGATCGCGTTACCCGTTTTTCCGGGCGAAACCCTCCATGAAGTCCGCCAGGGACTGGACCCCTTCGAGCGGCACTGCGTTGTAGATCGAGGCGCGGCAGCCCCCGACCGAGCGGTGGCCTTTGAGCCCGCCGAACCCGCTCCGGGCGGCCTCTTCAATGAAGCGCTTTTCCAGCTCCTCGCTCGGCAGACGGAAGGTCACGTTCATGAGCGAGCGGCTGCCGGTCTCGGCCGTGCCGCGGTAGAACCCGCCGCTCTGATCGATCCGGCTGTAGAGCAGGCCCGCTTTTTTGCGGTTCACGGCGCCGATCTTTTCCAGGCCGCCCACCGTCTCCTCGATCCATTTCAGGACGAGCTGTACCGCGTAGATGGCGAAGCAGGGCGGGGTGTTGTAGAGGGAGTTCTTGGCGGTGTAGGTCGTGTATTTCAGCATCACCGGCAGGGTGTCGGGTACGCGCGCGAGCAGGTCCTCGCGCACGATCACCAGGGTAACCCCGGCTGGGCCGATGTTCTTCTGGGCGCCGGCATAGATCAGGCCGAAGGGGGCGGGGTCGAAGGGGCGGCTCATGATGTCCGAGGACATATCGGCCACGAGCGGCACCCCCTCGGTCTCGGGGAACCGGGCCCATTGGGTGCCGCGGATGGTGTTGTTCGAGGTGATGTGCGCGTAGACCGCCTCCGGGCTGAAGGCGATCGGGTGGGGGATGCGCGTGAACTGGCTCTCCTCGGAGGAGGCTGCGACTCGGATCGGTTTGCCGAGCACGCGGGCCTCTTTGATGGCGTTGGTCGACCAGGTGCCGGTGTTGACATAGTCGGCGGAGCGGTTGTCCGCGAGAAAGTTCATTGGGACCATGCTGAACTGAAGCGTGGCCCCGCCCTGGAGGAAAATTACGTGGAAACGCCCGTCGAGTGATAGCAGCCGGCGGGTGCGGGCGATGGCATCGTTCAGGATGGCTTCGAACTCCTTGGCGCGGTGGCTCATTTCAAGGATCGACATCCCGGCGCCTTTGTAGTCGAGCAGCTCTTCCCGGATCTCCTCGAGGACCGGCTGGGGCAGCGCGGCCGGTCCGGGGTTGAAATTGATGATGCGCGATGTCGTCATAGGGGCTCCTCCTGGGCTGCGGGTGTGGGGACGCTGCCGGCCAAAAAATCGGCCAGGCGGGGTCCGTGACATGGGCCCATTTCTACTCCACCCACCCCAGATGTCAACCGGTTTGGTTGACAAACGGTGCAAATCGGCCGTAAGACTCCATCTGCCAAAGGAGGCGTGGGCCATGCTGAAAATCATCGATTACCCTTCACGCGCCGCGGAGGCCCGGGTGCGGCGGATCGCCGCGCGGGGCTTGCAATGGCCGAAGAAAGACCTCGCCGCCGTGAACCGGATGGTGGGGCAGGTGCGCCGGCGCGGCGATGCGGCGCTGCTGGCCTACACGCGTCGCTTCGATGCGCCGGGGTTGGCGCGAGAGGATCTGCGGGTGAACGCCCGCGAGATGGCCGCGGCGGCCGCGGCCGTGGACCGCTCGTTTCTCCGGGCGCTCAGCCGGGCCGCGGGGCAGATCGAAGACTTCCACCGCCGGCAGCTTCGAACCGGCTTCATCACGGCCGAGCGGCCCGGGACCGTGCTCGGCCAGATCGTGCGGCCGGTGGACCGGGTCGGGGTCTACGTGCCCGGTGGTCGGGGGGGCAAGACCCCGCTCGTCTCATCCGTGCTCATGGGCGCCGTTCCCGCCCGGGTGGCCGGGGTGCCCCGGGTCGTGATGGTCACCCCGCCCACGGCGCAGGGGACGGTCAACCCGCACCTGCTGATGGCGGCGAAAACCGCCGGAGTGGAGGAGATCTACAAGGTCGGGAGCGCCTGGGCCATAGCGGCCCTCGCCTTCGGCACCGAGACGGTGCCGAGCGTGGATGTGATCGTGGGGCCGGGGAACCTCTATGTGACCCTGGCCAAGAAAATCGTGGCCGGCACGGTGGGCATCGACATCATCGCCGGGCCGAGCGAGATCCTGGTGGTGGCCGACGAGTCGGCGGACCCGGAGTTCGTCGCGGCCGATATGCTTTCGCAGGCCGAGCACGACCCGCTGGCCTCCGCCCTGCTGGTGACCCCGAGCGCCGGGCTGGCGGCGGCCGCCCGAAAGGCCCTCGCGCGTCAGGTTTCGGGTCTCGCCCGCGCGGAGATTGCCATCGAATCCCTGCGGCGCTTCGGCGCTATCTTCGTCACCCCAAGTCTCGCGGCGGCGCTCGATCTCGCCAACCGGGTCGCTCCCGAGCACCTGGAGCTGCAGGTGCGCGACCCTTTCGCCTGCCTGGGGGCCATCCGCAACGCGGGTGCGGTGTTTTTAGGATCCTACACGCCGGAGGCGGTGGGGGATTACATGGCGGGTCCGAACCACGTGCTGCCCACCGCCGGCACCGCGCGCTTCGCCTCGGCCCTGTCGGTGGATCACTTCCTCAAGCGCACCAGCATCCTGCACTACTCGGCCGACGCCCTGCGCCGGGAGGGCACGGACATCGTGCGGCTGGCCGAAGTGGAGGGACTTGACGCCCACGCCCGCTCCGTCCGCCTGCGGCTTGCCGGTCAGGGCGAAAGGGGACCGGCGGCGGAGAACCGCTGAACGGCGTGCCGCTCATCCGACGCGCCAGGCGCTGGCAGCGGCTTGCACCACCGGTATATGCGAACGGGTGGGACGTTCAGAAACTCCAGTGCCACCTCGGGCGTCCCCAGCGTCGCAGGGTCCAGTTCGGCCACCCGTTTGACAAATTGGTAGGCGACAAATTTGCCTCCGGGCGCTAGGCACTCCCAAACCGCGCGCAGGATTCTCCGACCGCACTCCGCCGGCATAGTTGAGAAAGGGATCCCGGAGACGACCGCATCCGGACGGGACAGGCCGTGCTCGGCCAGCGTCTCGCCGATCCGTTCCGCGCTGCCGAGATGGACACAGAGACGCGGATCCGGGAACGACTCTAAATAGGCGACAAAGCCCGGATCGATTTCGAGGGTGAGCAGCCGCGAGGTCGGGGGCAGCGCATTCAAGATCGCCTGGGTGGTCCCTCCGGTGCCGGGGCCGAGTTCGACCACCGTGCGGGCCCGCGCGATGTCGGCGCTGGCCACGATCCGCCGCTCCAGGAAGCGCGAGCTCGGGATGATGGAGCCCACGACTGCCGGGCGGCGCAGGAAACCCTTGAAGAAGGTGAAGCGTCCGTTCAGTTTGAAGGGGTTTTGCTGGCCGGGCGGGTGGGTGGCCATAGGGTTCTCCTGCGCTTGGGTGCGGTCTAATCTGAAGCGGTTCGCGAAAGGGGCCGGTTGAGGCGCGATGGCATCCGGTCAATCCATGGCCGCCAGCACTTCAAACCCCCCGTTGTTCAAGGCCCTCCTGATCGATGCGGTTTTACAGGCGGCGAGCCTGAAATGGTAGACGCGCTTGCGGGCCTTCTGCAGGGTTACGATGACATTGATCACGTCCCCGCCGGCGTCGTTGATGATCTGGAGCGCTTTTTTCAGGAGCTCCGGCTTGTTTCCGGCGGCCACATCGATCCGGGAGGTGGAGGAGAGGATTCCCATCATGTCGATGAAGGCCCGCAGGATGTCGGTCTCCGTGATGATGCCGACCAGGCGCTCGTTTTTGGTCACGGGCAGGCCGCCGATCTTGTGGCGGTAGATGATTTGGGCGGCGGTTTCGATATCGTCCTCGGGCCGGACGGTGATCGGGTCCTTGATCATCAGGTCCTTCAGGGTCACATCGCCGAGCATGGAGGGGATGAGACCTTGTTTCAGATCGGCCAGGGTCACCAGGCCTTCGAGCTTCTTGCCCTTGGAGACGACCGGCAGGTGGCGGATGTGGTTGGCTTTCATCAGCTCGATGGCCTCGCTGATGGAAGCGCTGGGGGTGATGGCGATGGGGTTGGCGATCATCAGGTCTCGGATAATCATGGGCGTGCCCTCGGGCTGGGAGACGTCTCGGGCCGCCGGTGATCCCGCGGTGGCGGCGCCGGCGGCGATGAGAGGGTTATAACTGTTTTGCCGGGACCATGCAACCCCCAATCCAGCCGGAACGCAAGGGCGGGGGGAGAGGTGGGTGTCAGCCGCAGCGGGAACGCGGCATGTGGCTGCACAGGGGCTCTTCGGCCAGGTAGTCGCCCGTGGCTTCGAAAGCGCGTGCACGGCACCCGCCGCAGACCCGTTTGTACTCGCAGGCGCCGCATTTGCCGGAGAGCCGATCGTAGTCGCGCAGGGCGGTGAAGACTTCGGCGTGACGCCAGATTTCGGTGAAGGAGGCACGGCGGACATTGCCGCAGGGGGTGCTCAGAAAACCGCAGGGCTGAACGTCGCCCGTGTGCGAGACGAAGCAGAACCCGATGCCGCCCAGGCAGCCGCGGGTCACGGCGTCCAATCCATGGGTCTGAAAGGAAACGGACGTTCCGTCGCGGGTCGAACGCTGGCGCAGGATGCGATAGTAGTGCGGGGCGCAGGTGGCCTTCAGCTCAAGCGACGTCTTGCCGCGCTGATCGTAGAACCAGTTCAGGGTACGCTCGTACTCGTCGGCGTCGATGGCCTGGTCGACGATGTATTTGCCCCGCCCGGTTGGGACGAGCAGAAAGATGTGGTGGGCCACCGCGCCCAACGCCACCGCGAGCGCCTGGATCTGCGGGATCTGCTCGAGGTTGGCGCGGGTGACGGTGGTGTTGATTTGAAACGGGAGCCCCGCGCGCTTCAGGCATTCGATGCCCTGCAGCGCACCGGCAAACGCTCCCAGCACCTGGCGGAAGGCGTCGTGGGTCTCGGCGCTGGCCCCGTCCAGGCTGATGCTGAGTCGCTTGATCCCACAGGCGGCGAGGCGGTGGGCGATGTCATCGGTGAGCAGCGTCCCGTTCGGCGCCATGACCATGCGCAGCCCCCGGCGCGTGCCGTAGGCGGCGATCTCGAAGATGTCGGCCCGCAGCAGGGGCTCCCCGCCGGTCAGGATCACGATCGGCTGCCCCAGTTCGGCGATCTGGTCGAGCAGCCGGAAGGCCTCCGGGGTGTCGAGTTCCCCCGTGTAGGGGCCGCGGGTGGCCGAGGCCCGGCAGTGCACGCAGGCAAGGTTGCAGTTGCGCGTGGTCTCCCAGGCGACGAGCCGCAGGTCCGCGCGGTCGGTCGGAGGCCGGGCCGAATGTCCGGGAGGCATGGTTGGGCGTGGGGTTGTGTCCATGGCCGCCTCAGGCCCGCAGCAACCGTGCGGCGTCCAGCGCAAAGTAGGTCAGGATGAGATCCGCACCGGCCCGCTTGATGGCGGTCAGGGTCTCCATCATCACCCGCTCCTCGTCCAGCCACCCCATCTGCGCGGCGGCCTTGATCATGGCATATTCGCCGCTCACGTTGTAGGCCGCCACCGGCAGATCGAACTCCTGGCGCACGCGGCAGATGACGTCCAG
>JBFYWX010000456.1:0-4673 GCA_041310825.1 Desulfobacteraceae bacterium
TGGACGACTACTTCGAGCAGGCGTTTGAATCCAGCATGGTCGGGCCCCGCCTGGAGATCAACAAGAACCCCTACGCCATCATCGCCCTCGGGGGCTACGGCCGTGAAGAGCAATGCATCCATTCCGACGTCGATTTGCTGTTCCTGTTCGGCAAGCGCATCCCGGCCGGGGCCGAGGAACTCATCCGCGAGATGATCTACCCGCTTTGGGACATGGGCCTGGATGTGGGCCACGCCACGCGCTCCCTCAAGGAGTGCCTGGCGCTTGCCGCCAAAGATCTGAACGTGCTGACACCGATCTTGGATGCCCGCTTCATCTGCGGGGCATCGATGCTCTTCTCGGAGCTGATGGACCAGCTGCGCGAGAGGGTCATCCGCAAACATGCCGGCCGGATCTTAGATGAGCTCGTCGCCACCACCGGCGCACGCCACGCCCACTACGGGGACTCCGCGTACCTGCTGGAGCCCCATCTCAAGGAGGGCCAGGGCGGGTTGCGGGACTACCACACGATGCTCTGGCTCGCCCGGCTGCAGCACGACCTGCGCCAGCCCCGCGACCTGGAATACCTGGGGCTGATCTCCCACGAGGAGTTCAGCTCCCTGTGGGAGGCCTTGACACTCGTCTGGCAGGTCCGCAACCACTTGCACCACCTCTGCGGGCGCAAGACCGACCGGCTGCACTTCGAAAACCAGATCCAGCTGGCGGAGCGCTTCCGCTACCGGGAGGCCTCCGGCCAACAGCCGGTGGAGCAGTTTCTCGGGGACCTGCACGGCCGCATGGAACGGATCAAGCAGCAGCATGTGGCGCTGCGCCGCGAGCTCAACGTGGATCCCGGCCGCAAGCGCCGCCGGCCGCTTCCCGCCACGGTTGCCGGGGAGGGCCTCGCGGTCTCTCCCGGCGGTTTGTTGAACTTCGCAGGACCCGAGGCGATTTTAAAGCGCCCCGAACTCCTGATCCGCATCTTCGAGGAGAGCCTCGCGCTCGAGCTGCCGCTCGGCGCCGAGGCGAAGCGGCTGATCCGCGAGTTCGGCCACTTGGTCGACCCGGCCTACCGCTGCGCGCCGGAGATCGTGCGCGCGTTCGAACGCATCCTGCTCTCCCCGCGCGCCGCCGAAGCCCTGGGCGACATGCTCACCACCGGGTTTCTGGGGGCCTTCATCCCCGCCTACGGTGGGATCACCCACCGGATCCAGTATGACGAGTATCACCTCTACCCGGTGGACAAACACCTCATTCGAACCGTTCAGGCGATCCACGACCTCGCCGGGCCCGGGGGCGCCTCCGAGCCGCTCTTCGCGCGGATCTACCGGGAGATCAAAACCAAGCGGCTGCTCGTGTGGGCCGCCCTGCTGCACGACGTCGGCAAGGGCGAACCCGAAGCGGACCACTCGCAGGCCGGCGCCGAGCTCTGCCGCGGGATCCTGGCGGACAAAGGGCTGCCGGCGGCCGAGGTGGAGACCGTGGCCTTTCTCGTGCGCGAGCACCTGTACCTGATCAAAACGGCCACGCGCCGCGACATTCACGACGAGGAGACCGCGATCCTCTGCGCCCGCCGCATCAAGGACCCCGAGCGGTTGAAGCTCCTCTACCTGCTCACGGTGGCCGACTCCATCGCCACCGGACCGGCCGCCTGGAACGACTGGACCGCCCATCTGCTGCGGGAGTTCTTCCTGAAGGTAATCAACACCCTGGAGCGCGGCGAGCTCGCCTCGGAGGAGGCGGTGGCCACGATCGAGCGCAAGCGGGAAGGGCTCTTTGCCGCCGCCTCGCCGGACGAGCAGGGAGCGCTCGAGCAGCTCCTCCCCGCCCTCTCTCCGCGCTACCTGCTCGCGGTGCCGGCCCCCCGCATCGTGGAGCACGCCCGGCTCTTCGGCCGGCTCGGCAGCCGGCCGGCCGTCTGGACGGTCACCCCCTCGGCCGACGGGAACACCCGCACCGTAACCATCTGCGCCAAGGACCGACCGGGGCTGATGGCAAGCCTCGCCGGGGTGTTCACCCTGAACAGCATCAACATCCTGAGCGTTCAGGTCTTCACCTGGCGCAACCGCACGGCCCTCGACATCTTCGAGGTGACCCCGCCGCCCGACCGGCTCTTCGAGGCGGAGAAGTGGCAGCGGGCCGAGGCGCAGCTTCAGGCGGTGCTCACGGGGACCCTGGACCTCGCCGCGGCCCTGCGGCCGCGTCTGGAAGCGCCGCGGCTCACCAAGCCGCGCACCGCGCACCGCGCCCACCGCGTGCGGGTCGACAACGCAAGCTCGAGCTTCTTCACGATCGTGGAGGTCTTCACCTACGATTTCCCCGGGCTGCTGTTCAGCATCGCCGATACCCTCTTCCGCCTGGAGCTGGATATCTGGGTGGCGAAGATTGCAACCAAGGTCGATCAGGTGGTCGATGTGTTCTATGTCCGGGACATCGCCGGGCAGAAGGTGGACGACCCCGAGCGGGTCGCCGCCATCCGGGAGGCCCTGCTCGCACGGCTTCCCGCTATTTCACAAGGAGGATGAGATCCGCATGAACGGCAACAAGTGGTGGTGGATAACCGCTGGCATGGTGCTGGCGCTCGGCTCGCCCGCGTGGGCGGGGGAGTCGGCGCTGAACTCGGGCGACACGGCGTGGATGATCGTAGCAACTGCGCTCGTGATGGTGATGACCCCGGCGGGGCTGGCTCTTTTCTACGGGGGCATGTCGCGCTATAAGAACCTTCTCAATACCCTGGCCATGACTTTCGTGGCCTATTGCCTGGCAAGCGTCGTCTGGGTCCTGTGGGGCTACAGCCTGGCCTTCGGGCCGGATGCGGGCGGGATTATCGGCGGGCTGGATTTCGTCTTCTTCTCCGGGATCACGCCGGCGAGCATCGAGGGGACCATCCCCACCAACGTCTTTGCGCTCTTCCAGATGACCTTTGCCTGCATCACGGTGGCGCTGGTCCTCGGCTCGGTCGTCGACCGGATGAAGTTTTCGGCGTGGATCGTCTTCACGATCCTCTGGGTCACGTTCATTTATGCCCCGATCGCCCACTGGGTGTGGGGCAAGGGGTGGATGGGGGCGATGGGGGCGCTCGACTTCGCCGGCGGCACCGTGGTCCACGTCAACGCCGGCGTGGCCGGCCTGGTGCTGGCGCTCGTGCTGGGAAAGCGCACCGGCTACGGCAAGGAGGCCATGTTCCCCTCCAGCATCGCCCTGACCGCTCTCGGTGCGGCGCTGCTCTGGTTCGGCTGGTTCGGGTTCAACGCCGGCAGCGCGCTCGTCGCGGACGGGCTCGCGGGCTCGGCCTTTCTCGTAACCAACACCTCGGCCGCCACGGCCGCACTCGCCTGGATGTTCACCGAGTGGCTGGTGAACAAGAAGCCGACGGTGCTCGGCATCGCCTCCGGGGTAGTGGCCGGCCTGGTCGCGATCACCCCGGCCGCCGGGTTCGTGGGGGTTGGCGCCTCGCTCGCGATCGGCCTCGGAGCGGGCGTGCTCGGGTTCTTCGCAGTGGCGAAGCTCAAGCACAAACTGGGCTACGACGACTCCCTGGACGCCTTCGGGGTCCACGGCATGTGCGGGGCCTTCGGGGCGCTCGCCACCGGCCTCTTCGCCGACCCGACCGTCAATGCCGCGGGGACGGGGCTCTTCTTCGGCAACCCGGGCCAGCTCTGGATCCAGCTGGTATCGATCGTGGCCACGGCCGTCTTCACCGCCGTCGGCACCCTGGTCGTGGTGATGATCACCAAGGCCCTGACCCGGGGCTTGCGGGTGGATGAAGAGCATGAAATGGTCGGCCTGGACAACGCCGTTCACGGTGAACGGGCTTTTGAGATTCAGTAAATCGGGGGGAAACACTCAGGAGGCGAATTGCCATGAAAAAAATCGAAGCCATCATCAAACCGTTCAAGCTGGATGACGTCAAGGAGGCGCTCAACGAGGTCGGCATCCAGGGGATGACCGTGTCCGAAGTCAAAGGTTACGGACGCCAGAAGGGGCACAAGGAGGTCTACCGCGGCGCCGAGTACGTGGTGGACTTCATTCCGAAGATCAAGCTCGAGATCGTGGTCGACGCCGGCCAGGTCGAGCAGGTGGTGAACAAGATCCGCGAGTCCGCCTACACCGGCAAGATCGGCGACGGCAAGATCTTCGTCCTGGAGGTCGAGCAGGCCGTGCGCGTGCGCACGGGCGAAACCGGGGCGGATGCCGTCTGACCCAGGGTCGCTAGAACTGGTTTCACAACCTCGGATCACGGTTGCGGGCAAGGCGCAGATCGAATCGAAAGCGCAGCAACCTCATCCGGTTGTGAGCACGTTCGAGAGGCCTGCAATCCCGCCCGGGCGGGACCCCTAGCCGTTAGACGGGGTTAGGATACCAGTTCTAATACCCACTCCCATACACCCAACCCACTCAGCAGGAGGAGCATGACATGAAACCCAAAGAGGTCTTGGCGTTTGCCAAGGAAAACGGCGCAAAGATGGTGGATCTGCGGTTCATGGATTTCCCGGGACTCTGGCAGCACTTCACCGTGCCGGTCAGCGAGCTCGACGAGGGCAGCTTCGAGGACGGGTTCGGTTTCGACGGTTCCAGCATCCGCGGGTGGCAGCCGATCAACGCGAGCGACATGCTCGTGATCCCCGACCCCGCCACGGCCAAGATGGACCCGTTCTATGCCGCGCCCACGCTCTGTCTGATCTGCGACATCG
>JBFYWX010000458.1:0-3948 GCA_041310825.1 Desulfobacteraceae bacterium
TCAGCGCCCTGACCGGCGGCACCGACGCCCTGGGCGAGGTGACCGTCCGGCTGCGGGAGAACGGGCTCGTGGCCCTGGGCAAGGGGGCCGATCCGGACATCATCACGGCCAGCGCCAAGGCCTACATCAACGGGCTGAACCGCCTCGAGTACCTCAAGACCCACCCGCTGCAGGAGGCGGCCACCTTGTAAGCGAAGCTGAGAACCCGTCGGGGTCGGTATCGGTATCGGGGTCGATCTATTGGCAGGTGGGACAGGATCACAGGGCGTTAAAAATAACGGGATTCTGAATTGCCGATACCGATTCCGACCCCGATACCGATAATACGTACGGTGAAATGTTAGATGCGCCTCAGTCGGTCTGAAGCGAGCCGATGAGGTCCTGGACGTCGGGGATGCCGTGGCGCACGAGGTAGGCTTCGATGCCTTCCGCGATCTCCAGGGCGACGCCGGGGTTGCGGAAATTCGCGGTGCCGACCTGGACGGCCGCGGCACCGGCGATGAGGAACTCGACGGCATCCTCGGCCCTCAGGATCCCGCCGATGCCGATGACCGGGACTCGCACCTCCCGAGCCACCTGCCAGACCATGCGGACGGCCACCGGCCGGATGGCCGGCCCGGAGAGGCCGCCGGTGATGTTGGCAAGCTTCGGCCGGCGCGATTCGATGTCGATGGCCATGCCGGTGATCGTGTTGATGAGGGAGAGCGCGTCCGCGCCGGCATCCTCCACCCGGCGCGCAATGCGGGTGATGTCGGTCACGTTCGGCGAGAGCTTGACGATGAGGGGCTTCGCGGTCTTGCGGCGCACGGCGGCCACCACCGCGGCGGCCGCCGCGGGGTCGACCCCGAACACCACCCCCCCGGCCTTGACGTTGGGGCAGGAGATGTTCACCTCGACCCCGGCCACCCCCTCCAACGCGTCGATTCTCTCGGCCAGCGCAGCGTACTCCTCGATGCGGGTGCCGTAGATGTTCGCCACCACCGGCACCGTGAGCGTCTTCAGGAAGGGCAGCTTCTCGGCCGCGAAGGCGTCGATGCCCACGTTCTCGAGACCGATGGCATTGAGCATCCCGCAGGGGGTTTCGACGATGCGCGGCGGCCGGTTGCCCTTCACGGGGGCGAGGGCCAGACCCTTTACGACGATCCCCCCCAGGCGGTTCAGGTCGACCAGGAGCGAGAACTCCCGCCCGTACCCGAAAGTCCCGGAGGCGGTCATCACCGGGTTTTGCAGCTTCAGTCCGCCGATCGCGACGGCCATGCGGGGGGGGGGATTCATCTGTCGATCAGTGTCCATATGAATGGGCACTAATTAGCACATGCCTCCGCCAAGTCAACCAGCTCTCTTCCCTGTCCCGCGCGCCTTGCGCGCCGCGGGCAAAGGTGTTAGCATGCTTGCACGTTGAGAACCCGTCGATGGACCCACCGCCCCCGATGAGCCCGGACCCGCCGCCCGGGATCGCCCTGGTCGCCCCGCCCTGGTCGCTCTACTCCCGCCCCTCGATCCAGGTCGGTGCGCTGAAGGCCTTCGTCCGCTCGCGATTTCCATCCCTTCCCGCGCGCGCCCACCACCTGCACCTGATCGTCGCCGAGGCCGTCGGCTACCGACGCTATCATGCCGTTTCGGAGCGCATGTGGCTGGCGGAGAGCGTCTTCGCCGCCCTGCTCCATCCCGACCGGGCCGAGGCCATCGGCCGCTTTTTCCGCCGCCAGGCCGCCGCTTCGAGCGGCCTGAGGCCGGCGGATTTCCCCGACATCGTTCGTCGGTCCGATCTCGCGGTCGAAGGCTGGCTCGCATCGACCGACTGGAGCCGGGTGCGGTTGGCCGGGATCACGAGCGCACTCTGCCAGTTCAGCGCCGCCCTTCACATCGCCCGCCGAATCAAGGCCCGGGCCCCCCGGACGACGACCGTTTTGGGCGGGGCGGCCTTCAGCGTGGCATCGGCCCCGGCCGCGCTGGCCCTTTTCCCCGAAATCGATGCGGTGGTGATCGGCGAAGGGGAGTTGCCGCTCGCCCACCTGGTTCAGCACCACATCCTGGAGGGAAAGATGCTGCCGGAGCTGCCCCCGCTTCCGGCCGTCCTGACCCGCTTCACCCGGACGCCGCAGGGCCCCGACCCCGCCTTCTGCCAGATGGAAAATCTCGATCTTCTGCCGCACCCCGACTACGATGACTACCTGGAGTCGCTGGCGGGATTCGAACCCGCGCGGCGGTTCTTCCCCACGCTCCCGGTCGAGATCTCCCGCGGCTGCTGGTGGCAGGCGGAGGTCGGCGGCTGCGCCTTCTGCAACCTGAACCAGCAATGGCGCGGATACCGCTCGAAGTCCACCCCCCGCACGGCGGCCGAGATCGATCACCTGACCCGGCGCCACAAAACGCTGAGCGTCGCGCTGATGGACAACGTCCTCCCGCGGCAGGGAGTAACGGAGACTTTTCGGGCGGTGGCCGGCCTGGGCAAGGACTTGAACCTCTTCGCCGAGATCCGCGCCACGACCTCGCTCACGGAGCTCAAGAGCCTGCACGCCGCCGGCCTGCGCCGGGTCCAGATCGGCATCGAGGCCCTGAGCACCCGCTTGCTGCGCAAACTGCGCAAAGGGGCGAGTGCCATTCAGAACCTCGAGGTCATGAAGCACTGTGAGCGGCTGGGCATCGCCAACCTCGCCAACCTCGTGGCCTGCTTCCCGGGAAGCGACGAGGAGGATGTGCGCGACACGTTGCGGAACGTGGAATTCGCCCTCCCCTTCCACCCGTTGAGCTACGTCGAGTTCTGGTTGGGTTTAGGCAGTCCGGTCTTTCGCCGACCGGACGCTTTCGGCCTGCGATCGGTGTCCAACCACCCCCACTGGGCCACGCTTTTCCCGGCCCCGGTAGCCCGGGCGTTTCCGTTTGTGGTTCAGGCGGGCCGGGGGCGGACCAACCGCCAGCGCCGGCTCTGGCAGCCGGTGCGCGCCGCGCTGCGGGCCTGGTCCGAACGCTACACGCAACTGCATCGGGGGCCGTTTTACGAACCGATCCTGGGCTATCGCGACGGGGGGGATTTTCTGATCATCCGGGAGCGCAGACCGGCCGGGGAATCCGCGACCCACCGGCTCGAAGGCGTGTCGCGGAAAATCTACCTTTTTTGTGAGACCCATCAGCCGCTGCAACGGATCGCCGCACACTTCCCGGACACCCCATCCGACCGGATCGAGGCGTTCCTGCGGCAATTGAGCGCTCAGAAGGTTGTCTTCGAGGAAAACGGGCGTTTTCTCAGCCTGGCGGTTCCGGAGCACCCGAACCCGGCGGGCGGGCCGGCACTTCCACCGGAGGCGAGTGCGCCATGAGCAGGGGGGACAGGGGCACTTTCAGGGTACGGGCGGGGGTGTGATCAGTTCGCGCTGGACTGATACTTCTTCAGAAGATCCTTGATGGCCTCTTCGAGCAGGTCGTTCTGACGCTTCTCGAACTGGGCGGCCAGGATTTTTATCTGCCGGATCAAGTCCGCGTCCAGGGTGGTGTTGTACATCTTGCGTCTGTTCATACCGTTGAGCGTATCCAATCCCATAGTCGAAGTCTCTCCCCACCGACGCCGTCACACTCGTGCGCCCGGCTCAGTCCTGGCAGTGATAGGCCGCCGCCGCTGCCGCGAAATAATGCTCACTCACCCACACCACGTGCGTGGCGGACATCGACTCGGCCTTTCTCAGCACCGAATCCTGTGCATCATATTGATATTTAGGGTGAATTCCGATGCCCCAGCGGGGATTGGCCGATTTAACAGCGATTTCAATTGGATGAGAGTGTTTCCGGGCCGTTGCCGCTCGGCCCTTGTCGCTGGGCGGTGTGGGTTCCCCCCCGTCCGGGGACGGGAACCCACACCGCTAAAGGCGATCGAGAAAATCGCTGATAGCGCGGTAGACCCTGCCGCAGTCCTCCCCAAGCAGGATCCCGTGGCGCTTGAAGCCGAAGAGG
>JBFYWX010000494.1:0-7090 GCA_041310825.1 Desulfobacteraceae bacterium
TGGACGTACCCGGTTCCTTTCACACTGTAGTCCTGCGCCTCCAGCGGGACGACAATGCCGTCCGATGCCGTCAGGACCGACCAAGTCGCGAGCCCGAGATTGGGTGGTGAATCGATCAGAAAGACATCATAGTGATCCCGCACCTCGTCCAGCTTGTCGGCAAGGTAATAATGGGAATCCCGTTCGCCGATCAGTTCGGTTTCCAGGTCGGCGAGGCTGAGGTTGGAGGGGAGGAGGTCGATCTCTGGGTAGCTCGTCGGATGAATACCGGTCTGTGTCGGCACTTGGTTGTCACGGAGGATGTCGGTGACCACTGGGGATATGTTACGGATGTTCGGGAAAAAGGACGAACTCAGCGAGCCCTGCTGGTCCATGTCCACCAGGAGTACCTTTAGGTTCATTTTCGCGAAAGCGCCAGCCAGGTTGAGGCAGATAGTGGTTTTACCGACACCACCCTTGTTGTTGCAGATGCCGATCTTTATCATATGCATCTCCCCCAAATCCTTTAGCGATTGGCAGGGTATATGAAAATAGCGGCATAAGCTGAGGGATGGTTTCATGAAATCGTTGATTTTTGGAGAATAAAGGAGCCAGCAGGGGGAGCGCTTAAAGGAACTTGATATTAATGGCATTCATGATAGTAATGCCATGTGCCAATAGGAACGGTCGGTTTTTTTTTTCAATACAACTATGAAGCGACAAACAAATTGAGGCTTATATGCACCCAGAAAGTTGGGTCAAGTTGAGGCCGAATTGTGTTGGTTGCCAAGGCCGGCATCCGGGTGCCAGCGGAGTATTTTGTGGAAGTCTTGTGGAAGTTTTTAGGGGTTTTTAGTACAGATAACAAATTGATTTTATTTGAAAGGATGGCGGAAGTGCATGGGAATCGAACCCACCCGGGACGGTGTTAGCGCCCCACACCGGATTTGAAGTCCGGGAGCCTCACCAGACAGCTGCGCACTTCCGCGGGATAGAAGCGGCTTCAGAACCCCGTCTAACGGCCGGGGGCAGCGACGCAGGCCTCTCGAACGTGCTCACAACCTATTCAGGTTGCTCTGCTTTCGAATCGGCCTGCTCCTTGCCCGCAACCGTGATCCGAGGTTGTGAAACTACTTCTATATGAAAATTTTGTGAGCCATTGTAATGAGATTGGGGCTTTTGTCAATCCTAAATCGTTTTCCCCGGGTATGGGGTCCGGCGTGATAGACCACCAACGACTGGCTGACACCTTCAGGGCATTGGCGGAGACGAGCAGCCCCTCGCGGCACGAGGGGCGCCTGGCGGGGGATTTGCGGGTCCGACTCGATGCCCTGGGGGCAGAGACCTGGATCGACGACTCGGCCGCCGCCACCGGCAGCGACACCGGCAATCTGATCGCGCGGGTGGATGGCGGCGTCGCGGGGCCGGCGCTGGTGCTCTGCGCCCACATGGACACCGTGGGCCCCGCCGAGACCATCCGCGTCCGGTTTGCAGACGGGGTCTTCACGAGCGACGGCACCACCATCCTGGGCGCCGACGACAAGAGCTCCATCGCCGTGCTGATCGAGACGCTTGAGGTCCTGCGCGAGCAAAAGATCGCCCACGGACCGCTCGAGCTCGTCTTGACGACCTGCGAGGAGATCGGGCTGACCGGGGCCAAGAGCCTTGATTTCAGACGGCTCACGGGACGCTTCGGGTACGCGCTGGACGCTTCCGACACCGAGGGGCTCATCACCCGCTCCCCGTCGGCCAATCGCTTCGAGATCCGTGTCATCGGGCGGGACGCCCACGCCGGCGCCCACCCTGAGAAGGGGATCAACGCCATTCATCTCGCCGCCAAGGCCATGGCCGGGCTTGCGCTCGGCCGCATCGACGCGGAAACCACTTGCAACATCGGGGTCATCGAAGGCGGCAGCGCCACCAACATCGTCCCGCCCCTGGTCACTGTGCGCGGGGAGGCCCGCAGCCACGCCGAGGGCAAGCTGGAGCAGGTGACCCAGGGGATCCTGGAGGCGTTTGAAACTCGCCCGTGCGCACCGCGAGGCAGGGGGCGTGGATGGGCTGCCGCGGATCGAGAGCGAGGTCCGGAGAAGCTACCAGCGGACTTCAATCGCCGATGACCATCCTCTTGTTGTCAGGGCCATGCAGGCGGCGACCGGCCTCGGGCGGCCCATGAAAACCAAGATCTCGGGTGGGGGCTCGGATGCTAACATCTTCTTCCAGAAGGGGATCCCGCTGGGGGTCCTCGGCACGGGGATGCGCGAGGTCCATACCACCCGCGAGTACGTTAGGCTCGAAGACATGGTGAAGGCGTGCGAGTTGCTGGTGGAGATTATTGGGATGAAAGAGGCTAGGAAGCTAGGAGGCTAGGAGGCTAGGAAGCTAGGAGGCTAATAAGCTAATAGGATAGGAGGCTGGGTGGCTGGGCTGAGGGGAAGGGTCCGGCGCCGTGGGTCTGCTGAGAAATATTAAAAAATTTTTAAGGTTTTGATAGTTATGTTATTGTATTTTGATTGTTTTTCTGGTGTTAGCGGCGACATGACCCTGGGGGCCTTTATCGACCTGGGGGTCCCCTTGCCCTGGGTCAGCGAAAACCTTTCGGCACTCCCGCTGGACGGGTTCGAGCTGCGCGTGAGGGATGTTGCATACAACGGGATCCATGCCAAGAAGGTCGATGTCACGGCCCGTGGGCACGCGCATCGCAACTATGCCGATATCCGCCGCCTGATCGAGGAGAGTCCGCTTCCGGCCGACGTGCGGGGCACGGCGACCGCCATCTTCGCCCGGCTGGCGGAAGCGGAGGCGGGGGTCCACGGGTGCCTGCCGGAAGAGGTGCATTTTCATGAAATCGGCGGGGTGGATTGCATCGTGGACGTGGTCGGTACGGCGCTCTGCCTTCACCATCTCGGCGTCACCCAGGTTGCCGCTTCCGCGGTGCCGACCGGGAGCGGGTTTGTCGACTGCAGCCACGGCCGGCTGCCCATCCCGGCCCCGGCCACCGCCGCCCTTCTCAAAGGGGTCCCGGTGCGCGGAACCGATGCGGCCTGCGAGCTCACGACCCCCACCGGTGCGGCCATCGTCGCGGTGCTGTCGAAGTCCTTCGGCCCCATCCCCGCGATGACACTCAAAGGCATCGGCTACGGAGCCGGAAGCCGGAACCTCGATCCCGGGCCGAATCTTCTCCGGCTTCTTATCGGCGAGCCGGCGGCCGGCTTCGTCGAGGGGGCCGGGCAGGAGCGCATCTTTATCGTCGAGGCCGGGATCGACGATATGAACCCGGAGCTTTTCGGCTTCGTGATGGACCGTCTCTTCGAGGTCGGAGCGCTCGATGTCTGCTGGATTCCCATCCACATGAAGAAGAACCGCCCCGGGACCCTGCTGCAGGCGCTCTGCGCCCCGGACCGCCTGAACGCCGTGGTGCAGTGCATCCTGGCCGAAACCTCTTCCCTCGGGGTTCGCCACTACGAAGCCGGGCGGCACGTGCTCGAGCGTAAGATTGTGACGGTGGCTACCTCCTTCGGGCACATTCCGGTCAAGCGCGTCCGGCGGCCGGGGAATGCCGCCTGCCATGTCCCCGAATACGAGGTCTGCCGCCGCATCGCGATCGAGCGGAAACTGCCCTTGCGCGAGGTCTACGAAACGGTGCTGCGGGAGGCGAACCCGGGGCGCTCGGACCCGGTCTGAAAGCCGTATCAGTGTCCAGCCATAAACGGCGTCTTACGGCCCATGCCGGAGTTCTCGCTCTTCGCGAATCCTCGACCGTGTCTCACACCGCCTGCGGTTGCGAAATCGCTGCGGCCTTGGCCTGGGCCGTAATCCACCATTTCCGGATGGGCACGGATCTGCTGCTTCCAGCGCGCCGGCATGTTTCTTGACAAAACACCGGCCTGCCGATAGAAGCGGCCATGGGGTGGCGGGACCAAACGGCGGTGTGTCTGGCGACGGGTTTTTTCATCGGCCGGGCGCCGTTTGCCCCCGGGACCTTCGGGAGCCTCCTCGGGCTGCCGCTCTGCGCGGCCCTGGCACGGATGGATGTAGTCCCGGCGCTCCTGACCGCGGCGGCGGTTCTATGGGTTGCGGTGTGGGCGGCCGGCCGCGCCGAGGCGCTGCTGGGGCGCAGGGATGCCCCCGCCATCGTAGTCGATGAGATCGCGGGCATGATGGTCGCCCTGGCGGGGCTGCCCTTTACCCTTTTCAATGCCGCCGCCGGCTTTTTCGTATTTCGGATCATGGATATCTTCAAGCCGTTTCCGGCACGCCGCATCGATTCCAGGATGCACGGCGGGGCAGGCATCGTCCTGGACGATGTGGTCGCCGGGGTGTACGCGAACCTTGTCCTGCGGCTGGCGGCGATGCTGGTATAGCAGGTTGTTGAAAAACGGCGCCTCAGGCTGTGATCCGGTGTTGTGCGGCTCTTGTAAATGCTCACATATTCTTGAATATGCTGCGCTTTCCAAATCGCCGCACGCCTTGGCTGACAGCCAGACGCTTTTTTTCGACAACCTGATTGACTGAGGTCGGTCGGTATGCCCATTTCCTCTCTGAAAGGTGATCAACCCATCTTGAGCAAGACATCAGCGGTTTCGGAGCAGAGCGGCACCCTCAAGCGCAGCCGCCTGCGTGAAAATGTCGAGGCCATCCTCATCGCCATCGTCATCGCCCTCTTCATCAGGACTTTCGTGGTTCAGGCGTTCAAGATCCCGTCCGGTTCGATGCAGCCCACGCTTCTGATCGGGGACCACATCCTGGTGAGCAAGTTCGCCTACGGCGTGAAGATCCCCTATCTGAACACGATGATTCTGCCGCGGGAGGGCCCCCAGCGCGGCGACATCGTGGTCTTCAAATACCCGGTCGACCCCAACAAGGACTTCATCAAGCGGGTGATCGGCCTTCCGGGCGACGTGGTCGAGATCAGGAGCAAGGTGGTCTACGTCAACCAGAAAAGCATCAGCGGAGACGTCGGCGTCTTCACCGACCCGCACATCTTCTCCGGCACGATCCCCCCGCGCGACAATCTGGGACCGGTGACCGTGCCGGCGGACGGGATCTTCGTCATGGGCGACAACCGCGACCAGAGCTTCGACAGCCGCTTCTGGGGGTTTGTGCCCTTGCAAGATGTAAGTGGCAAGGCGTTCATCATCTACTGGTCCTGGGACAGCGATGATTTCGGGGTGCGGTGGGGGCGGCTCGCGAACCTGCTGCGGTAAGGCATTGTTCACAAAAATCATCACCGCAGAGGCGCAGAGGGCGCAGTTGGGTATTTGTGATCCCAAAAAATACCTCTCTGGGGACTCTGCGCCTCGAGCGCAGCGGGCGGTGAAATCCGGGGCGGGCGGTTAGAATGGACATCCTCATCACCGGCGGCAGAATCATCGACCCCGGGCGTTTCGACGGGCCGGGGGAGCTCCTGATCGCGGAGGGCAGGATCGCCGCGGTGACGCCGGCCGGGTCGGCCCCGGCCTTGATAGAGCGCCGCCCGGATGTCCTGGTCATTGACGCTTCCGGTAAAATCGTCACCCCCGGCCTGATCGACATTCACGTTCACCTGCGGGAGCCCGGCTACGAGCACAAGGAGACCATCGCGACCGGCTGCCGCGCGGCGGTGAGCGGCGGGTTCACCGCAGTCTGCTGCATGGCGAACACCAACCCGGTCAACGACTCCCCGGAGGTAACGCGGTTCATTCGATCCCAGGCGGAGAAGGCGGGTTTGGCGCGGGTTTATCCGGTGGCGGCCGTCACCAAGGGTCTGGAGGGCCGGGAGCCTTGCGATTACCGGGCGCTGAAAGAGGCCGGCGCCGCCGCCCTCTCCGACGACGGGCGACCGCTTCTGGACTCGCGCCTTCTGCGCCATGCGCTGGAAACCTCCGGGCTGCCGGTCATCGGCCACTGCGAAGACCCCTATCTCGCCGCCGGCGGAGTTATGAACGAGGGCCCTGTGTCCCGCATGCTGGGAGTGGCCGGGACCCCCAATGCCTGCGAGAGCATCATGGTGATGCGCGATATCGCTTTAAGCGAGCTCACCGGTGCGCCGGTTCACATCGCGCATGTCAGCACGGCCGAGTCCATCCGGGCCATCCGGGAGGCCAAGGCGCGGGGGGTCCCGGTGACAGCCGAAACCGCTCCCCATTATTTCACCCTGACCGACGCGGCCGTGATCGAGCAGGGGGCCGCCGCGAAAATGAACCCACCACTGCGCTCCGAGCAGGACCGCCAGGCCGTGCGGGCCGCCCTGGCCGACGGCACCCTCGACTGCATCGCGACCGACCACGCCCCGCACGCGCCGGAGGAGAAGGCCACGGGGCTCGCCCAGGCGCCGAACGGAATCATCGGGCTCGAGACCGCCTTTCCCATCAGCATGGAGCTCGTGAAAGACGGGGTGGTCCCGCTTTCCCGGCTGGTCGAGCTCTTCACGGCCGCACCGGCCCGGATTCTCGGGCTGCCTTGCGGGCTTTTCCCGGGCGCCCCGGCCGATGTCGCCGTTTTTGACCCCGAGGTGGAGTTCGTTATCGAACCCTCCCTCTTCAAGTCCCGCAGCCGCAACTCGCCTTTCTGCGGCCGCAGCGTTCGCGGCCGGGCGGTGATGACGATCGTCGGCGGCCGGATCGTCTTCGAATGAAATGATGCGTTTATGGCGAAAAGCATAATTTAATCTATGATTTCATATATATAAAGCATGCTTGTTTATCTAAAGTGTTATCCTGGTGATTGCCATTGTTCGAGGTATCGAATATAATAGATAATGTTTCTCATTCTTGATGGACTTGGTAAAGTGCTTAACCCGGAGGACTTTGTAAAAAGCCCAAGATCCCCGCTAAAGCGGGGCAGGCACGGCGCGCGAATTCCGTGTCGCGAGGCGTATCCCGCCAAGGCGGGACTGCAGCGACCATCCCGCCATGGCGGGACAGAGATTGGGTTTTTTACGAAGTCGTGATTCTTGGCGTTTAATGAACGATTGCCCGCCTCATATCCTGGTTGTCGACGATCAGCTCAGCATGCGCGAGTTGGCAACCGTTTCATCGTCGATGCGGCGCATGCGGCCGTTGTCCGAGCGGTCTCGGGGGTACAGGGCTTCAAGCCGGCCTCCACCGGCTTCGTAGCGCACGATCCAGTC
>JBFYWX010000535.1:0-34472 GCA_041310825.1 Desulfobacteraceae bacterium
GTGGCCGCGACAGCTCTGCGGGTACGGGAGATGACCATCATCCCCACGCTGTGTGCAACCCGCGTCCAAGCGTAAAATTTTTGTCACCGTTTTGCATACAAAAAAACTCATAAGAGACTAATTTTATGCGCAAAACGCCCGAAGGTCAAGGCGACGCGGATGGCCGTACCGGCGCTGACACCGCGCCGGCATGGCCTATCCCGTGGGGGGTATCGACTCCGTGAACATTTATCTGATCGGCACGCGCGGTGCGGGGAAAAGTGCGGTCGGCCGGTGCTTGGCCGCGGATGGCGGCCGGCCCTTCTGCGACATGGACACCGAGCTGGCGCGGCGCTTCGGGCGCAGCATCCGGGAGTTTGTCCAAACCCTGGGGTGGCCCGCGTTCCGGGCGGCGGAAAAATCCCTCCTGGCAGAGCTGGCCGCCCGGCAGGGGCTGGTCGTCTCGACCGGCGGCGGGGTGGTGCTGGAGGAAAGCAACATTGCGGGCATGCGCCGCAGCGGGCAGGTGGTCTGGCTGCACGCCCGTCCGGAGACCCTGCTGACACGACTGCAGGCGGATGAGCAGACGAGCCCCCAGCGGCCCGCGCTGACCCCCGGCCTGGGGCCGGGCGAGGAGATCCGACGGACGCTGGCCATGCGCGACCCGCTCTACCGGCGGGCGATGCATTGGGATGTCGACACCGAGGGGCTTTCGGTCGCAGCCGTCTGCCGCATCATCCGCGAGCACCTCGAGCAGGGGGCAGGCACGGGCGAGGCCCTCCCTTGACAACCCTCAATGCTTTCGGTAGGGTTTTGCCCGCCGCCGCAGCGATTGCGGCGCCAGGTGCCCCGGCTCCGCCCCCGAGCCAGACCCCCGTCTTCTTTCGCTCACAGGCGCGAACAACATGCTCATTCGTTGGTTGACCCTCACCGGTGCCATCCTGGTGTCGGCCTACCTGCTGGACGGGATCCGTGTCAGCGGGTTTTTTTCGGCGCTCTTCGCCGCCGCGGTGCTGGCGGCGCTCAACGCCTTTTTGCGCCCGTTGTTGTTCCTCCTCACCCTGCCCATCACGATTCTCACCCTGGGTCTTTTCACCCTGGTCATCAATGCCCTCATGATCAAGCTGGCCTCGGCGGTCATTCCCGGCTTCGACGTCGTCGGCTTCTGGCCGGCCGTGGCCGCGGCCCTCGTGATCAGTCTCGTGGACTGGCTGGTCAACCGGCTGATGGGCGGCGGGCGGCCGGGGCCGCCGCCGCGGCAGGGGGCCGGCGGAAGGCCGGAGACGGTCATCGACCTCACGGACCGGGGCGACAACCGCTGGGAGTAGCTGCGGCGGCGCGCGAGACCTCACGCTCTGCCCGCTCAAGGGACGATAGCCGCATGGCCGGTCTCGCCATCATCACAAGCAACCGCATGGACGTCCTGATCGGGCACCTTGCGCAGCTTCTGCGCGAACCCGCCGGCCCGCCGCTCTGCCCGGAAACCATCGTGGTCCAGAGCCGGGGCATGGAGCGCTGGGTCGCGATGGAACTGGCGCGCTTGAACGGGATCAGCGCCAACCTGCGGTTTCCCTTTCCGAACGCCTTCCTGGATTCGGCCTTTCGCGTGCTTCGCCCCGATCTTCCCGAGCGCTCGGGCTTCGAGCCGGAGCTGCTCGCATTTCGCATCATGGCCCGGATCCGGGAGCGGATCGGACAGCCGGAATTCGCCTCCCTGCAGCGGTTTCTCGACTCCGATCACCGGGCCGCGAAACTCTATCAGCTGGCCCGCAAAGTGGCCGACCTATTCGACCAGTACCTGGTGTTTCGCCCCGACATGCTGGCGCGCTGGGAGCAGGGGCGCATCGATCCGGCGGAGCGGGACTGGGAGTGGCAGGCGTTGCTCTGGCGGGACCTGGCCGGCACGGCGCCGGCCCCGCACCGGGCCCGGCTGCGGCGGGAGCTGTTGGCCGCCCTTCGGAAGCGGGCGGAGGGGCTCTGCGCGCTACCCCCTCGGGTAAGTATCTTCGGGATCTCCTATCTGCCCCGGTTTCACCTTGAGATTTTCGCGGAGCTGGCGCGGGTGGTTCCGGTCACCCTTTTCAGTCTCAACCCCTGCCGCGAATACTGGGCCGACATCGCCTCGGAACGCGAGGCCGAGAAACGTCTGCGCCGCCCAGGCCTTCATGGGGCCGGGGCGAGCGGCCTTCACCTCGAGCCCGGCAACCGGCTGCTGGCCGCCTGGGGACGCCAGGGGCGGGATTTTCTGGATGCCGTCACGGAGAGCGGGGCCGAAACGGTGGAGCACTTCGTGGAGCCCGACCCGGGCCGCCTCATCGGCCGGGTCCAGGCCGACATTCTCAACCTCCGGGAACCGGAGCCGCTGCCCGCATGGCGGCCGGACGGCTCCCTGCAGGTGCACGCCTGCCACAGTCCCATGCGGGAAATAGAGATCCTGCACGATCAACTGCTCGCCATGTTCGAGGCCGAGCCCGGCCTGCAGCCGCGGGAGGTCATCGTCATGACCCCGGACATCGAGACCTACGCCCCGTTCATCGCGGCGGTCTTCGGCGCCCAGACCGATTCGCGCCGGCGGATCCCCTTCACGATCGCCGACCGCAGCCCGCAACGCGAGCGCCCGAGCCTGCAGGCCTTCTTCGCGCTGCTCGAGCTGCGCGACAGCCGCTTCGAGGCCGCCGACATCCTGCGCCTGCTGGAGGCCCCGTCGATCCGCGCGAAATTCGACCTGCCGGAGGCGGAGCTGCCTCGGCTGGAGGGCTGGGTCCGGCAGGCGCGGGTGTGCTGGGGCAAGGACGAGACCACGGCGCGCGAGCTGGGGCTTCCGCCGCATGCGCAGAACACGTGGCGGGCCGGGATCGAGCGTTTGCTCCTGGGCTATGCGCTGCCGCCGCGCGGCACCGAGGTGTTTCAGGGCGTGCGGGGATGCGACGCGATGGAGGGCAGCGACGTGCACGTGGTGGGGCGCTTTCTGGAATTCCTCGCGCGCCTCTTCAGCCTCGCAGACGTGCTGCGCATTCCGCATCGGCTGGGGACCTGGCGGGATGTTTTGCAGGCCGCGGCCGTCGAGTTCTTCCCGGAGGATGAGGCGGGGGAGGGGGGCCTGGCCGCCATGCACGGCCTGCTGGGGGAATTGGCGCAGATGGAGGCCGCCGCCGGCTTCACGGCCGAGGTGCCGATCGAGGTCGTGCGCGCCTTCCTTTCGTCCCGGCTCGAGGCCGCCGGCGCCGGCCGGGGATTTCTATCGGGCGGAGTCACCTTCTGCGCCATGCTGCCGATGCGGACGATCCCCTTCGAGGTCGTCTGCCTGATCGGGATGAACCACGACGCCTTCCCGCGCGACGACCCGCGGATCACCTTCGACCTGATGGGACAATCGCCGCGGCCCGGCGACCGCTCGCGCCGAAATGACGATAAGTATCTTTTTTTAGAGTCAGTTATGGCCTCTCGCCGCAGGTTTTACATCAGCTATGTCGGCCAGAGCATTCAGGACAACAGCCCGATACCCCCGTCCGTCGTGGTCAGTGATCTCCTGGACGCACTGGGTCGCAGCTACGGCATTCCCCTGGAGCAAGGCGTCGTCGTGCGCCACCGGCTGCAGGCCTTCTCCTCGGACTATTTTCGCGGCGACTCCGGGCTTTTCAGCTATTCCCGCGAAAAT
Organism: Desulfobacteraceae bacterium; assembly: GCA_041310825.1. Taxonomy (GTDB): domain Bacteria; phylum Desulfobacterota; class Desulfobacteria; order Desulfobacterales; family SpSt-501; genus SpSt-501. Next base: position 3,638 of record JBFYWX010000535.1, read on the forward strand.
GCCGACACCTGCGCCGCCGGCCGCGTGCGCCGGCCGCCGCCGGCGTTCTTCCCGGAACCGGTCCCGCTGAGCGCGGCGGAGCAGGAGACCTGGGGCCGGCCGGACCTGCGGCGGCTCGCCAGCTTTTTCGCCAACCCCTGCAAATGCCTGCTGCGCGATCGGCTGGGGATCCACCTCGACCCGCTGGAAGCCGACGCCGCGGACCATGAACCGTTCGCGCTCGAGGGGCTCGACCGCTTCGGAGCAGGGCGGAGGCTCCTGGAGCACCGGCTGGAGGGGGGGGCGCCCGCGGCGGTCTTCGCGGAGCTTAAGGCCGCCGGCCGGCTGCCGCACGCCGCCGCGGGCGAAGTGGCCTTCCAGGACCTCTGGGGCGAGGTGGACCGGCTCGCCCGGCGGCTCGAGCCTTTTCTGGCAAGCGCTCCTGAACGGGTGCTGGAGGGGCGCTGGGAGCTGGCCGGGGTCGAGCTCTGCGCGCGTTTGACCCGCATCCGCGCCAACGGCTGCCTGGGCTTCCGGTTCGGTCGGTTGAGGGCGCGGGACGTGGTCGACCTCTGGCTCGAGCACCTGGTGCTGTGCATGGCCGAACCCCTCGCCTCCCATCCGGAAAGCCGCATGGTCTGCAGCGACCAGACCCTGCACCTGGCCCCGGTGGCGGAGAGCCGGCCCCTGCTGGAGGATCTCATCGACCTCTACCGCCGAGGAATCGAGGCTCCCCTCTGGTTGTTCCCGGAGTCCTCCCTGGCCTACGCCCGCGGCCTGCGTGAATCCGAAGCCAAGGCCCTTTCCGCGGCGCACAAGGCCTGGGAGCGCAACGACCCGTACCGCGGGGAGGGGCTCGACCCCTATTACCAACGCTGTTTCGAGACGGACGACCCGCTGCGGGACGCGTTCGTGGCAACCAGCCGGCGGGTGTTCGATCCGATCCTCGACCGGGCCACCTTCGAAAGCACGTGACGATGGACCTCCATCCGATCATCGAAATTCTGAAAAACGCCCCGGAAGCGGCCGGTCTGAAGGTCGGCGACCTTCTGCGGGTCAAGGTGCTGGCGGTAGAGGAGAGCACCGGCCGCGCCCTGGTGGAGATCGGCCGGTTGCGCGCGAGCGCGGAGGTCCGTTTCCCCGTGGCGCCGGGCGAGGAGTTCTGGGTGCGGGTGACGGAGACGGAAAACCGCCTCGGCCTGCAGCTGGTCCGCAAGCCGGCCGGCCGGGAAGGGCCATCCGGCGCGCCTCCTGACCCGTTGCAACCGCTGGGGCACCGGCCACCGGCTGCCGGACACGCTGGGTCCCGCCGAACGCCGGGCGCTCGCCGCGGCGCCTTCCGGCGCCGAACCGCGGCCGGTCGCCGCCTCCGAGGCCCTGCAGGTGCTGCACTTCGCCCTGCCGGCGCCCGAGGGGCGCCCGGCCGGGACGCTCAAAGTGGCCTACCGGGCGCGCCGGTCGGAGAAACCGGACGAAAGCCACCAGGTGTCCCTCCTGCTCACCCTCGACCGGCTGGGCCCGGTGCGCGCCGACCTGCTGCAGATCGAGCGCCGTCTGCACGTCGCCGTCTTCGTGTCCGACCCAGGGACCCGCGCGTATGTCGAGCGCCACTTGGCCGATGTGAAGGAAACTCTGTCGGGATTCTTCGACGAGGTCGGGTTCCAGGTCACCGTGTCGCCGGCCCGCATCGCCCGATTTGCGCTCGAAGAGCTGCGCCCGGCCGGAGAGGGGAGGGTGGATCTGCGCGTATGAAACCGGAGGAGCCGAAAAAGGCGGTTGCCCTGCGCTATGACCCCGCACGTGAGGATGCCCCGCGGGTGGTGGCCACCGGCCGCGCAATGGCGGCCGAGAACATTATCGCCACGGCCCGCGCGTGCGGGGTCCCACTGCACGCGGACCCCGCCCTGGCCGACACCCTGGCCGCTCTCGACCTCGACTGCCGGATCCCGCCCGATCTCTACCGCGCCGTAGCGGAAGTGCTGGCCTTTCTCTACCGGTTGAACGGAAAGCGCTGAGCGTGGCGACCCTCTTCGACCCCATCCACACCCCCCTGGAGGGCACCTGCCTGATCGAAGCCGCGGCCGGGACCGGCAAGACCTACACCATCGAGGGGTTGTACCTGCGTCTGGTGCTGGAGGTCGGCCTGCCGGTCGAGGAGATCCTGGTGGTAACCTTCACCCGGGCGGCCACTGCCGAACTGCGGGACCGGATCTACCGCCGTCTGGTCGCGGTCCGCGAGGTGCTGGCGGGCGCTGCGGCCGGCGACGATGACCTGCTGGGGCACATCGCCTCCGGCCACCCGCGGCCGGAGGCGGCGCGTCGGCTCCTGCGCGCGGCGCTGGCGGATTTCGACCGGGCCGCCATTTTCACGATCCACGGGTTCTGCCAGCGGGTGCTGCACGAGAATGCTTTCGAGACCGCCACCCCGTTCAGCGCCGAAATGCTCCAGGACCAGGAGCGGATCCTGACCCAGGTGGTGGAGGACTTCTGGCGCCTGCAGGTGGCGGGCGCCCCGCCGGAGTTCATCCGCTTCGCGCGGGCGGCGCTGGGCACCCCCGACGCGCTGCGCCCGCTGGCGCACGCCGCGACGCGCGCCGAGGTGGCCGTCACCCCGTCCGCCGCAGGCCCCGGCCTCAGCGAGCGCACCTTCGACGACTTCCGTCGCCGCGTGCGCGTGCTGCGCGCGCTCTGGCCGGGCGGAAAGGAGATCTGCCGCGACATGTTGCTCGCCGCCGGAATAAACGCGACGGTCTACGGCGCCGCGGTGCGCAAGGGAGAGGAGGGCCCCTCCGGCCGCGAACGCAAGATACAGCGCTTTTTCGATCTGCTGGACGCTTACACCGCCGGAACGCTCCCGGACTACCCGCCGGTGGCGCCCGTCGAGCGCCTGGCCGCCGCGACGCTCGCCCGGTACACCCTCGCACGGCGCCACCCCCCGGCGCACCCGGTGTTCGACGCCTGCGAGGCGCTGCACCGGACGAAAGAGGCGCTGGAGCGGGAGATGGGTGCCCACCTGGTCCACTTGAAGTCGAGCCTGCTCGCCTTCGTGCCGGCGGAGCTCGAGCGGCGCAAGGCGGAAAGAGGCCTCGTCTCCTTCGACGACCTGCTGCGGCGGGTGGACCGGGCGCTCGCGGGGCGCGCCGGCGGCGGCCTGGCTAAAGCCGTCCGCCACCGCTACCGGGCCGCCTTGGTCGATGAATTCCAGGACACCGACGAGCTCCAGTACCGCGTGTTTTCACGGCTCTTCGGCGTCCCGGGGCGGCTGCTCTTCATGATCGGAGACCCCAAGCAGGCGATCTACGGCTTCCGCGGGGCCGACATTTTCTCCTACCTGCGGGCGGCCCGCGACGCCGACGCCCGCTTCACCCTGACCACGAACTGGCGCTCGGCCCCCGGGCTGGTCGGTGCGGTGAACACCCTGTTCTCGCGCGTCTCCGCCCCGTTTCTCTTTCGAGACATCGAATTCATCCCCGGGCGGGCGGCCGCGCCGCAGCCCGCCCGCGCAGCCCCGGCGCTGGAGATCTGGTATCTGGGGGCGCGGCGGCACCGGCCGGACGGAAACACCCTGACCAAACCGGTGGCGCGCCGGCTGATCGCCCGCGCAGTGACCGCCGACATCCGGGAAAAGGTCGCCCGCGGGGAGCTCGCGGGCCGCACCGGGGAGATCGCCGTGCTCGTGCGCACCAACCAGGAGGCACGCCTGATGAAGGCGCACCTCGCCGGCGCCGGGATCCCGTCGGTCCTCTACAGCACGGCCAACGTCTTCGACGCCCCGGAGGCGCTGGAGCTTCTCGCCGTGTTGAAGGCGGTGGCCGAGCCCCAGCACGCGATCCGGCTCAAATCCGCCCTGGCCTCCCGCCTCCTGGGGGAGAACGCCGCCGGAATCGCGGCCGGGGAAAGCCTGCCGGGAGTCTGGGAGGAGCGCATCCGGCGGCATTGGGGCTATCTCAACCTCTGGAACGAGAGGGGGTTCATGCCGATGTTCCGCCGGCTCCTCGCCGGGGAGGCGGTGCGCGAGCGGCTGATCGGCTTCCCGGACGGCGAACGGCGACTGACCAACCTGCTGCACGTGGGCGAGTTGCTCCACCGGACGGCGGGAGAGAACCACCTGGGGGTCGCCGGAATCGTCAAGTGGCTGACCTCCCAACTCCGCCCCGGGGCCGACCGCTCCGAGGAGAACCAGCTCCGGCTCGAGAGCGACGAGCGGGCGGTCAAGATTGTCACCATCCATCGCAGCAAGGGCCTGGAATACCCCGTGGTCTACTGCCCCTTCACCTGGTCCGCCTCCGCGGCGGAGGACAGGGATTTCTTTTTTCACGACCCGGGTGCGGACTTTCGCCTGACCGTCGATTTGAGCGGGGAGCGCGACACGCCGAACCGGCGCTTGGCCCGCCACGAGGCCTTGGCCGAAAACCTGAGAATGCTCTACGTCGCCCTGACGCGGGCCCGGGAGCACTGCACGCTAGTGTGGGGCCGGATCAACACGGCGGACACCTCCGCCCTGGCCTACCTGCTGCGCACAGGGGAGGCCGACGCAACGCAGGCCGAGGCCGACTGGGTCGCTTTTCTGAAAGCCGCCTTCAAGAACACCGGCGACGACGAGTGGCAGGACCGTCTGAATTCCCTGGCGGCCGCCTCCGGCGGAACGATCCGGGTGCGGTCCCTGCCGGAGTCCCCCGCCGAAGCCCTGCCGGAGGCGCGGCCGGCCGAGGAGACCCCGGCCGGCCGCGAGTTCCGGGGGCACGTGGATTCGAGCTGGGGCGTCACGAGCTACTCCGGCCTGGCGGCCGGCGGGCCCGGGGCGGCCGACCGCGAAGACCCCTACCTGCCTGGAAATGGCGTCCCGCCCGATCGAGGCGAGGCGGGCGAGGGGGAGGGGGGGCTCCACGATTTTCCCGCCGGCGCCCGCACCGGCCTCTTTTTCCACTCCCTTCTGGAGGCGATCGATTTCACGACCTCCGAGCCCGCGACCCTCGCGGCGCGGAAGCTGGCCGAGTTCGGGTTTGACCGCTCCTGGGCCGAGCCGGTCAGCGCCATGATCGCGGAGCTCGCTGCCGTCCCGCTGCTGCCCGGGGAGCACCCGCCGCGCTTTTCCGAAGTCGGCCGCGAGCGCTGCGTCACGGAGATGGAGTTCTACTTCCCGCTCAACCGGGTATCGCCCGCACTCCTCGAGGAGGTGCTCGCCCCGATGGGGCCGCCGCTCGAGGTGGCGGGTCAGGCCGAGGAGCCGCCCGCGCTCACCTTTGCCCCCACCCACGGCTTCCTGCGCGGGTTCATCGACCTCGTCTGCGAGCATCGCGGCCGCTACTACCTGGTGGATTGGAAATCCAACCGGCTCGGTCCGGGGCTCGAAGACTACCGCAGCGAACGTCTGCATCAGGCGATGCGCGCGCACAGATACGATCTCCAGCTTCAGCTCTACAGCCTGGCGCTGCACCGGCTGCTGCGGCAGCGGGTGGCGGGTTACACCTATGAGCGACACTTCGGGGGGGCGATCTACATCTTCCTGCGCGGGGTGCGCCGCACCCTCGGCCCGGCATACGGCATCTTCGCATTCCGGCCGCAGCGCGGTTGCATCGAGCGGCTGGAAAAGGCGCTGATACCCGACCATGACTGATTTGAACGCCACCGGCCTCTTTTCGGCGGCCGACCTGCACTTCGCCCGATTGATGGCCCGTCTGGGCGGGAACGACGACCCGGCGGTGCTCCTCGCGGCGGCGCTCGCCAGCCGCGCCGCGGGCGGGGGGGACGTCTGCCTGGACCTGAACCGCCTGGGGGGCAGTCTCCTGCCCGATACAGACACCCCGCTGCAGTGCCCGCCGGCGCCATCCTGGGTGGCGGCCCTCAGGGCCTCGGCCGCCGTGGGCCTGCCGGGCGAGCGCCGGCCGCTCGTCCTCGACGAGCGCCACCGGCTTTACCTGCATCGCTACTGGGATTACGAGCATCGGGTGGCCGCAGCCCTGCGCGCACGGGCGGGCTCGGACCCGCCCGCGTTCGACCGGGCACGCATGCGGGCCGTCATCACCCGTCATTTTCCGGAGCCGCCGCCGGAAGGGATCGACTGGCAGCGGGTGGCGGCGGCTGTGGCCCTGCTGAAGCGGGTGGCCGTGATCACCGGCGGGCCGGGCACGGGCAAGACGTTCACGGTCGTACGGATGATCGGCGTATTCGCGGAACTGGAGCCGGGTCGGGTTCCGCCGCGGGTGGTCTTGACCGCGCCCACCGGCAAGGCCGCCGCCCGGCTCGGCGAGGCGCTGCGCTCGGCCAGCCCCGGGGCGCAGGCGGAGGTGACGACCCTGCACCGGCTGCTTCAGCCGGTGGCAGGCACCCCCCTCTTCCGCCGCAACGCGGCCAACCCCCTCGCGGCGGACCTCGTGGTCGTGGACGAAGCCTCCATGGTCGATCTCGCACTGATGGCGAAACTCTTGGACGCCCTGCCGGCCGGGGCGCGCCTGATCCTGGTGGGGGACAAGGACCAGCTGGCCTCGGTGGAGGCCGGCGCGGTCTTGGGCGACATCTGCGGCCGCAGGCACGCGCCGGTTTTCGCGGAGGCGATGGGCGAGCGGGTCCGGGAGCTCACCGGCCAGACCGTGCCGATCGGGGCCCCCGGCGGAGATCTCGGCGAGTGCATCGTGGAGCTCAAGACCAGCCGGCGATTTGCCGCCGGCAGCGCCATCGGCGAGCTGAGCCGCGCGGTGAACCGCGGGGACGGCGCTCAGGCGCTCGATATTCTCGCACGGCCCGGCGAAGCGTCGGTCGCATGGGTGAATGCGGGCGACGGAGCGGCGCTCGCGCCGATCATTCTAACCGGCTACCGGGCCTACGCCGACCGCGGCGGCCCCGCCGAGTTGCTCGACCGGCTGAACCGCTTCCGGGTGCTTTGCGCCCATCGCGCGGGGCGGCTGGGGGCGGAGGGGGTCAACCGCCGGGCGGAGCGCCTCCTCGCGCGGCAGGGCCGGATCCGGATCGACCCGCGGCGGGCCACCCCCTGGTATGCCGGGCGTCCGGTGCTGATCACCCGCAATGACTACCGCCTGGGCCTCTTCAACGGGGATACGGGGATTGCACTGCCCGATTCCGAAGCCGGGACCGATGAGCTCTACGTCCATTTCAACGACCCGGGCGGCGGGCTGCGGCGTTTTCTGCCCTACCGCCTCCCGGCGCACGAGACGGTCTTCGCCATGACCGTCCACAAGAGTCAGGGCTCGGAATTCGACGAGGTCCTGCTGGTGCTCCCGGACCGGGACTCGCCGGTGCTGACCCGCGAGCTGATCTACACGGCCCTGACCCGCGCCCGCCGCCGGATCACCCTGGCGGCCGACCCGGCCCTGCTCACCGCCGCCATCCGGCGGCGCATCGATCGGGCCTCCGGCCTGCGCGAGGCCCTCTGGGGCGCTCCCTGACCCCCTCCGGCCGCCCGCGCGTCGGGGGCCGGTTGTCGGCCTCACCGTCATGTGTTATCTTTCCAGCGTCGATCGGTGTCGGGGTCGGTGGCGGGGTCGAATGCGCTTGACTGGCAAACACCGCACAGGATCCAGCCAGCCATCCCGCCACCTGTATCCCGTATCCAGTATCTCGCAGCCTGTATCCAGCATCCCAACATGCGCACCGGAATCGGATTCGACTTTCATCGGCTGGTGGAGGGGCGCCCGCTCGTGCTCGGCGGCGTGCTCATCCCGTGGGAACGCGGCCTGCTCGGGCATTCCGACGCGGACGCACTGGTCCACGCGGTCTGCGACGCGCTCCTGGGGGCGGCCGGACTGGGCGACATCGGATTGCACTTTCCCGACACCGACCCGCGTTTCCGGGGCATCGGCAGCCTGCGGCTGCTCGAGTCCTGCCGCCGCATGGCCGCTGAGCGCGGGCTGGCGGTCGTCAATGTGGATGCGGTGATCCTGGCCGAGGCCCCGCGCACCGCCCCCTACCGGGGCGCGATGCAGGCGAACATCGCCCGGGCGCTCGCGGTCGCAGCCGACCGGGTCAACGTCAAGGCCACCACCTTGGAAGGCTGCGGGGCGGTCGGACGCGGCGAGGGGATCGGCGCCATGGCGACCGTTCTCCTCACCCCCGCGTGAGCGCGATGGGTTCCTTCGCGCTCACGGCGCCGTTCGAGCCGCGCGGCGACCAGCCCGCCGCGATCGAAAGGCTCGCGGCGCATCTCACCGCCGGCCGCAGACACAACGTGCTCCTCGGCGTCACCGGGTCGGGCAAGACCTTCACCATGGCCCACGTCATCGCCCGGCTCGACCGGCCCACCCTCGTCCTCGCCCCGAACAAGACCCTGGCGGCCCAGCTCTACCAGGAGTTCCGGCAGCTGTTTCCCGAGAACGCCGTCGAGTATTTCGTCAGTTACTACGACTACTACCAGCCGGAAGCCTACATCCCCGCGAGCGACACCTACATCTCCAAGGACTCCTCCATCAACGACATGATCGACAAGCTGCGCCACTCGGCCACGCGCTCGGTCCTCTCGCGCCGAGACATCGTGGTGGTGGCGAGCGTCTCCTGCATCTACGGCCTGGGGGCGCCGGAGGACTACCTCGACCTGCGGGTCGAGATCGACGCCGAGGCCGACCTCGGGCGCGAGGAGCTGCTGGCCGCGCTCGTCGCCATGCAGTACGAGCGCAACGACGTCGATTTTCACCGCGGCACCTTCCGCGTGCGCGGCGACCGCGTGGAGGTCTTTCCGGCCTACGAGGAGGACCGGGCCGTGCGCATCGACTTTTTCGGCGATCGAGTGGAGGGGGTGGCCGAGATCGACGCCCTGCGCAACACGGTGCTGCGGCGGCTCGCGCGCACGGCGATCTTCCCGGCCAGCCACTACGTGACGCGCAAGACCACCCGGCAGCGCGCCCTGCAGTCCATCCGCACCGAGCTGAAGCGGCGGGTCCGCTTTTTCCGCGACCGGGGCCGGCAGGTCGAGTCCCAGCGCATCGAGGAGCGCACGGGCTTCGACCTCGAGATGATCCACGAGCTCGGCTACTGCAACGGGATCGAGAACTACTCCCGCCATCTGACGGGCCGCCGGACCGGGGAGCCGCCGCCGACCCTGCTCGACTATTTTCCGCGCGATTTCCTGCTCTTCATCGACGAAAGCCACATCGCGGTACCCCAGCTGCGGGGGATGTACCGCGGCGACCGATCGCGGAAAGAGACGCTCGTGGAGTACGGGTTCCGGCTGCCCTCGGCGCTCGACAACCGCCCCCTGCGCTTCGAGGAGTGCGAGGCCCGCGTCAACCAGGTGGTCTATGTCTCCGCCACCCCGGCCGACTACGAGCTCGAGCAGGGCCGCGAGGGGATCGTCGAGCTCATCGTGCGGCCGACCGGTCTCCTGGACCCCACCATGGAGGTGCGCAGCGCCCGCAACCAGGTCGACGACCTGCTGGCCGAAATCCGGCGCCATGCCGCGCAGGGCGAACGCGTGCTGGTGACCACCCTGACCAAGCGCATGGCCGAGGACTTGACCGAGTACTATACCGACCTCGGCCTGCGGGTGCGCTACCTGCACTCGGACATCACCACCCTCGAGCGCATGGAGATCATCCGCGACCTGCGCCTGGGGCAGTTCGACGTGCTGGTGGGCATCAACCTGCTGCGCGAGGGGTTGGACATCCCGGAGGTGTCGCTGGTCACCATCCTCGACGCCGACAAAGAGGGGTTTCTGCGCTCGGCCCGTTCGCTGATCCAGACCTGCGGCCGCGCCGCCCGGAATCTGAACGGGGCGGTGATCCTGTACGCGGACACCGTGACCCCGTCCATGCGCCAGGCCATGGAGGAGACCGCCCGGCGGCGGACGATCCAGGAGGCCCACAACCGGCGCCATGGGATCACCCCGGAGGGGATTCACAAGGCGGTCGGCGAGACCTTCGACTTCCGTGGGGAGCCCCGGTCCGTCGCCGCCCCGCAGGTGGCCGACCCCCCGGAGTCCTTCAGCTCCACCGCGGAGCTGGAGGAGCGGATCGGCGCGCTGGAGCGGGAGATGCGCGCGGCGGCGCAGGAGCTCGACTTCGAGCGCGCCGTCGAGCTGCGCGACCGCGTCAAGGTCCTGCGACGGTTTCTGGTCCTCGACGCCGGAGTGGACCCCGCCTATGAGCTGAACGGTCATGCGCCGCCCTGACGCGCCAATATCCCCCCCTGCGGAGCCGGCCGTCACGCCGGCCGAGGTCACGACCGAGCCGGGCGTCTACCTGCTGAAGGATGCCGGGGGACAGGTCATCTACGTCGGCAAGGCGCGCAACCTGCGCCGCCGGCTTGCGGCCTATTTCAAGCCCTCCGCGCATGCCGACCCCAAGGTCGAGGCCCTGAGGAGCCGGGTGGCCGCGGTCGAGACCGTCATCACCCGCACCGAGAAAGAGGCCCTGATCCTCGAGTCGACCCTCATCAAGCGGCATCGGCCGCGCTACAACGTGGTGCTCAAGGACGACAAGCGCTACCCCTCGCTCCGGCTCGACCCCGCCGAAAAATTCCCGCGCTTCACCATCGTGCGCAAGATCGGCGAGGACCACGCGCTCTACTTCGGGCCTTTCGCCTCGGCCCACGCCGTGCGCGAGACCCTCGGCATCATCACCAAAACCTTCAAACTGCGCAAGTGCAAGGCGAGCGAGTTCCGCACCCGCACACGCCCCTGCCTGCACTGCCAGATGAGCGGGTGCCTGGCGCCCTGCTGCCGAGAGGTGGACCCCACGGTCTACCAGGAGCAGGTTCAGGAAGCCGTGCTGTTTTTGAAAGGGCGCACCGATGAGCTGATCCGCAAGACCCGGGCCCAGATGGAGGCGGCCTCGGCGGCGTGCGAATTCGAAAAGGCGGCGCGCCTGCGGGACAAGCTGTTCGCCTTGGAGCGCACGGTCGAGAAGCAGGTCGCCGTCACCACCGATTTCGGGGACCGGGACGTCTTTGCGGCGGCCACGGCCGGAGGGGCGGCCGTCCTGGTACACTTCAGCGTGCGCGGCGGGTTTCTGGGCCCCACGCGGCGGCATGCCCTGCCGGAGAGCCTCGCCCCCGCAGCGGAGCTGCTGGGCACCTTCATCCGCCAGGCTTACGGCCCCGGCACGTTCGTGCCGGGCGAGATCATCGTCTCCCACCTGCTGGAGGATGCCCCGCTGCTCGCGGAGTGGCTTTGTGCCAAGGCCGGGCGCACGGTGCGGCTGATCCACCCCCGGCGCGGCGAAAAGACGCGCCTGATGGAGATGGCGCGGCGCAACGCCGAGAACGAGCTGGCCCTCCTCGTTGCCGGCCGCAAGGCCGAGGAGGATCTCCTCGCGCGACTCCGCAGGCGTCTGGGGCTGAGCCGGGAGCCGCGGCGGATCGAATGCTTCGACATCTCGACCCTGATGGGATCCGAGTCTGTGGCCGGCATGGTGGTCTTCGTCGATGCCGCGCCCGCAACCGCCGCCTACCGGCAGTTCGTCATCCGCACCGTGGACGGGCCGGACGACTACGCCTCGCTCGCGGAGGTGCTGCGGCGGCGCTTCGCCGCCGAGCGGGCCGACGCGCACCTGCCGGACCTGGTCATGCTGGACGGGGGCCGCGGGCAGCTCGGGATCGGCGCGGCGGTGGTGCGGGAGTTGGGGCTGACGGGGGCGTTCGACCTGATCGGCATCGCCAAGAAGGACGAGCGCCGAGGGGAGACCCGGGACAAGATCTTCGTCCCCGGACGAGTGAACCCGGTAACCTTCGGCCGCGACGAGGACCTGCGGCTCTTTCTTCAGCGGGTACGCGATGAGGCCCACCGCTTCGCCATCGAGTTTCATCGGCGGCGGCGGCGCAAATCCTCCCTGCGCTCCGCGCTGGACGCCGTCCGCGGGATCGGCCCGGCACGCAAGGCTCGGCTGCTCAAGCACTTCGGGAGCATCGCGGCGATCCGGGCAGCGGCGCCCGAGGAGATCGACGCGCTGCCCGGTTTCAACCGCGCGATGGCCGAGGCCATCCTGAGGGAGCTGGGCCCACGGGCGGCGCCGTGAGCCCGGCAGCGGGTCAGTAGGCCAATTTCGCCAAGGCGCTCTTCAACTCCTGCACGGCGGCGGCGGACTTCTGCAGCGCGGCGTTTTCGGCCTCGGAGAGCGTGATCTCGATGATCTGCTCGACGCCCGCGGCGCCCAGCTTCACCGGCACGCCGATGAAAAGGTCCCGGATCCCGTATTCCCCTCGAAGGTAGGCCGCGCAGGGCAGCACCTTCTTCTTGTCCTTCAGGATCGACTCGGCCATTTCCACGGCCGCGGAGGCCGGCGCGTAGTAGGCGCTGCCGGTCTTGAGCAGACTGACGATCTCGGCCCCGCCGTTGCGCGTGCGGGCGACCAGGGCCTCGACCCGCTCCGGGCTCATCAACTCGGTAATGGGGATCCCGGCGACGCTGGAGTAGCGCGGCAGGGGCACCATGGTATCCCCGTGGCCACCCAGGACGAACGCGTGGGTGTTCTCCACCGACACGCCGAGCTCCATGGCGATGAAAGCCCGAAAGCGCGCCGAATCGAGCACGCCGGCCATGCCGATGACCCGCTGCGGGGGGAACCCGCTGGCATCGAAGGCCACGTGGCACATGGCGTCCAAGGGGTTGCTGACGATGATGAGAACGGCCTGCGGGGAGCGTGAAGCGACCTCGCGGGCCACTTTTTTAACGATTCCGGCGTTGGTGGTCAGCAGGTCGTCCCGGCTCATCCCCGGTTTGCGGGGGATGCCGGCGGTGATGATGACGATGTCGGAGCCGGCCGTGGCATCGTACGTATTGGCCCCTGTCAAATGGGCGTCGTGTTTCTCGATGGGGGCCGCCTCGGCCAAGTCCAACGCCTTGCCCTGCGGTACGCCCTCGATGATGTCCACGAGCACGACGTCGCAGAGCTCTTTTTCCGCCAGCCGCTGGGCGGCGGTGGCCCCGACGTTGCCTGCACCGATGACCGTGACTTTCTTGTCCATGGGTGTCTCCTTGGGTTTGAATGAGAGGTTGACGGGACGGCGCCAGGCGCGTGCGCCCCGGCCGAAACGCATGTGCTCCGAAATTTTTCTTGGTTAGCACATCCTGGAGGTTTGTCAACAAAATTCATGAGTTGACTTGGCCGGTCGGAATGGGGTAAAGAGGCTCGCGCTGCGGCCGCCGCTCCGGCTCCCGCGGGCGGAGCTCTATTTTCGCTTTTCCGGCGATGGGGCCTGTGCTATTATTACTCTCTGACATCCCGAATGCTTGAAGCGATGGCGGTCGTCAACCTCAAAAAACGGCAGATCGAGTGCAAGATCGTCTACTACGGCCCCGCCCGCTGCGGCAAGACGACCAATCTCGACTACATCCACCGGACCTTCACCCAGCATATCCGGGGCGAGATGATCTCGATCGACACCGAGGGTGACCGCACCCTGTTTTTCGACTTCCTGCCGCTGGAGTTGGGCCAGGTGAAGGGGTTCGATGTCCGCGTGCAGCTTTACACAGTGCCCGGGCAGATACGCTATGGCTCCACCCGCAAACTCGTGCTGCGGGGCGCGGACGGAATCGTCTTCGTGGCCGATTCGCTGGATGTGCGGCGCGAGCAGAACATACTGGCCCTGAAGGACCTGCAACAGAACCTGAGGGACTACAGCCTGAGCATCTTCAAAATCCCTCTCGTCATGCAGTTCAACAAGCGCGACCTCGCGGAAGCCGATGTCACGCTGATGAGCATGGAGCAGATGGAACGCGAACTCAACCGGCAGCTCAAAGCCCCGGCGTTCCCCGCCGCGGCGCTGAAAGGCACCGGGGTGGGCGGTACCCTGCGGGAGTGCCTGCGGCTGGTGTTGCGCTCACTGCAGCAGGAAGTGAATTTCTGAGACGGACGACATGCCTTCCAACGCCGACGTTTCCGGAAAACTGAGCTTCTTGAACCTGGGCGAGCTCCTGCAGCTCCTCGGCGGCTCCGGCGCGTCCGGCACACTGACGATTATATGCCCCTACGCCCCGGCACCGGGGGTGATCCATGTCGACAACGGCAACCCCGTCAATGCCTCCGCCGGGGCGCTCTCCGGGATAGACGCCTTGTTTTCCCTCTTCGGCTGGACCGATGGCCGGTTCGAATTCACCGTCGGCGAGGTCGCCTGCCAGAAGCTCATCAAGAAGGGCCGGATGGAGATCATTCTCGACGGGCTCCGGCTGTTGGACGAGGGCAAGATCGAGAAGCTCAGCGGTCCTCCGGCCCCGGGCGGCGAGCCGCCGGGGCCGGGCGCAGCCTCCCCCAAAAAGTCGGATCTGCCCCCCATCATCAAGGGGCCGATGGTCGATTACGCCGCCATCGTGGACGAGGAGACCTACTACGAAGGCGATGAAATCGTGCGCGAAGGCGCCCACGGCGGCTGGATTTATGTGGTCCTGGAGGGTTCGGCCGAAATCATCAAGGCGACCCCCGCCGGGCCCTTCAAACTGCTGCGGGTCGGGGACGGTGCCTTTCTGGGCAGTGTGGCCTCGCTCCTCACCGGGAACAACGTGCGCGGCTCGACCGTGATGGCCTGCGGCAACATTCAGCTCGGCATGCTGGACACCCAGCAGCTGGCCGGTGAAATCGCCACGTTGTCCAACGAGTACAAGAGTCTGATCAAAAGCCTCGACAACCGCCTGCGCAGCGTCACCTCCATCGCCGCGCAGATCCATGCCCGCGACACCTCCAGCCTGGCCTTGATCAAGGACAAGCGCATTGCCGCGCGCGAGGGGCACAACGAAGAGCGGCTGTTCCGGATCTAGGCGGGGGAGGTGGTCGTGGCGCGCGGTGCTGAGAAAGGCTACCTGCCCCTTGTGGTCCTGCAGGAAGGGGACTATTTCGGCCACATCCCGTTTTTGTCGCTCGGCCACGAGCCGCACAGCGCGGCGGTCTTCTCCTCGAACGACCTCAAGCTCGCCACGGTCGACCTCCCGCAGGTGGCAAGCGAACACGGACGCCTGTCATCCACCATGAAGCACATGATCGAATACCTCGCGGCTTGCATCTCGGCGACAACCCTGGTAACCATGAACCTCTACAATCGGTCCGGTCTGGTCTGACCGCATGGACCGGGGAAGGGGCATCGCCCATGGCGACTCGTGAACAGCGCAAGCACCCCCGTCTCAACAGCAAGAACCTCTCCTACATCTGCCTGGACGAAAACGGCCGGATCGTCAAGCAGGGGATGGGGCGCACCTTGAACATCTCCGAGTCCGGCATTCTGCTGGAAACCCATTTTCCGGTGGAGGCCGGGCACACGGTGGTGGTGAGCCTGGGCCTGGACGACGATCTGGCCGAGATCAAGGGCCATCCGGTGCACATCCGGTCGGTCGCGCAGGGGGTCTATGAGGTGGGGGTGGAGTTCGTCGAGCCGGGCCACAAGTCCATGCAGACGCTGAAGTGCTATCTGCGCGCGACCAAAACGCCGCCGGACTGAACCCGGTCACCTGCCGCCCCGCGCCGCACCTTCCCCGCCGGTGAGGTCGCGCGGGGTTGTTTTCAAGCCATGGGCGGACAAGAAGGCCTGATGAAAGGAGACGCTGTGTCGATGCGACCCGTGATCAGTCAAACCGAATTTCCCGGCCTTTCGCTGCTCAAGCGCGGCAAAGTCCGGGACATGTATGATTTGGGCGAACACCTGTTGATGGTCGCCACCGACCGGATATCGGCCTTCGATGTCGTCATGAACGAACCCATCCCCGACAAGGGCATCATCCTGACCCGGATTTCCCTCTTCTGGTTTGAGATGATGAAGACCCTCGTGCCCAACCACGTGGTCACCGACGCGGTGGCGGACTATCCGCAAACCTGCCGTCCCTACGCCGAGATCCTGCAGGGTCGCAGCCTGCTCGTGCGCAAAGCCGCCCCGCTGCCGATCGAGTGCGTGGCGCGGGGTTACCTCTCCGGCTCCGGGTGGAACGAGTACAAACAGTCCGGGGCGGTCTGCGGGATCCGGCTTCCGGACGGCCTGCGGGAGTCGGACAAGCTTCCCGAGCCGATCTTCACCCCGGCTACCAAGGAAGAGGTCGGGGTGCACGACATCAACATCGACTTCGCGGAGGCGCAGCGGCGGATCGGCCGCGAGCTGGCCGAGCGCGTGCGCGACCTGACCCTGGCGATCTACCGCCGCGGGGCCGCCTTCGCCGAGACCAAGGGCATCCTCATCGCCGACACCAAGTTCGAGTTCGGCTTGGCCGGCGAGGAGCTGATCCTGATCGACGAGGTGCTCACCCCGGACTCCTCGCGCTTCTGGCCCAAGGCCGCCTACGCGCCCGGCGGCGGGCAGCAGAGCTTCGACAAGCAATACCTGCGCGATTACCTGCTCTCCACGCGGTGGAACAAAACCCCGCCGCCGCCGCCCCTGCCGGAGGAGGTCATCCGCGGCACCCGCCAAAAATACCTCGACGCCCTGAAGCAGTTGAGCGGCAGCAGCCATGGTCTCTGAAGGGGAATGGCGTTCGGCCGACCCCCGGCTCGTCCCCTTAGATGAGATCGACGCGGACGACCTGCACTTCCGCATCACCACCCGCATCGAGATAGACCCCCTGGCGGCCTCGATCGGCCGTCTCGGGCTCCTGCAGCCCGTGCTGCTCAGGACCTCCGGCCGCCGTTGCATTATCGTCGGCGGCTTTCGCCGGGTGGCGGCCTGCCGGCAGCTTAGATGGCGCGAAATCCCGGCCCGGGTGCTGGCCCCGTCGGTGGCGGACGCCTGCTGCGCCCGGCTCGCCATCGGCGAGAATGCCCTGGTCCGCCCCCTGAACCTGCTCGAAACCGCGCGCGCCCTCGCGCTGCTCGCCGCCACCGCGCCCGACGGCCGCCTGCCGGCTGAGGATGCGGCCGCCCTCGCGCTGCCCTCGCACGCGGGTCTTGCCGCCCGCCTGATGGGGCTCGAGCGGCTGCCCGAGGCGGTTCGGGAGGGCATCCTGGAGGGGGCGATCGCCCTCGCCATGGCCGAGGAGCTCGGCCGTCTGGCGCCCGAGGCGGCCTCCGCCTTCGCGCGCCTGTTTCGCGAGCTCGGCCTCAGCCTGAACCGCCAGCGGGAGATCGTCTCGCTGGTGACCGAGATCGCCGCGCGCGAGAGCCGCCCGGCGCTGGAGATCCTCACCGAGCCCGAACTGAAGGAGATCCTGCGTGCCCGCGAGACCGATCGCGGCCACACGGCACGGCAGGTCCGCCGCCGGTTGCGCCGGCGCCGGTTTCCCGCCATCAGCCGCGCCGAGGAGAACTTCGAGGCCCTGCGCCGGCGCCTGGAGCTGGGCGAGCGCCTGCAGCTCACCCCGCCCAGGGACTACGAGGGCACCTGCTTCACCCTGAGCCTGACGTTCGAGACCCTGGAGCAGCTGCACGAACTGCGCGACCGGCTCGACACGCTCGCGCTCAGACCTGAGCTGCGCCGGATCTTAGAAGGCAAGGCGGAGGGTTTCGAACCCGAACCGCTGCCGCCGACAGGACGCCGCCCCTGCCCATGAGCATCACCGCGCTTTACATCGATGCCGCGGTGGCCGATCACCCGCAGACGGAGGAAATCCGTTCGCGCCTGGCGGTGCCGGCCCGGGTGGTGGCAGACCCGGCCGCGGTCTTTGCCGAAATCTGGGCCGCGGCCGACCCGGCCGGGCACGGCAAGCAGGTCTTGCTTCTCACCCGCAACCGGGGGGCTTTTTTGAAAGAGTGCCCCGGGACCCGGCACTACACCTGCTGCGGCTACCGGATCCTGCACGTCGGCAGCTACTGCACCATGGACTGCGCCTACTGCATCCTTCAGGCCTACTTTCACCCCCCGCTGCTGCAGTACTACGTCAATCACGAGGAGATGCTGCGCGAGTTGGAGAACTGCTTTTCGGCGCCCGGCATCCAGCGCATCGGCACCGGGGAGTTCACTGACAGCCTGATCTGGGAGCCCTGGTCGGGCCTCTCCCGGCGACTCGTTAGACGCTTCGCGGCCCAGCGCCGGGCCGTCCTCGAGCTCAAGACCAAAACCGTGAATATCGGCGGCCTGCTCGACCTGGACCACCGGCGCAAGACCATTCTGGCCTGGTCCCTGAACACCGAGCGGGTGATCCGTGAGCAGGAGCGCGCCACCGCCAGCCTCGACGCGCGCCTGCGCGCCGCGGCCCAAAGCGCCGCGGCCGGCTACCCGCTCGCCTTTCATTTCGACCCGGTCGTGATCTACGACGGCTGTGAGGCGGAGTACCGCCGGGTGGTGGAGCGGCTCTTTGCGGCCGTGCCCGCGGAGCAGGTCGTCTGGATCAGCCTGGGCGCCTTCCGCTTCATGCCGGAGCTCAAGGCCCTCATCCAGCGGCGTTTCCCGGACTCACAGATCGTTTACGGGGAGTTCATCTCCGGGTTGGACGGCAAGGCGCGTTACTTCAAGCCGTTGCGGATGCAGGTGTTGCGCCGCCTGGCGCAGGCCATCCGTGAATTCGCCCCGCACTGCTGCGTCTACCTCTGCATGGAAGACGACGAGCTCTGGCGCCATGCGCTGGGGGCTACCCCCGCCGAACAAGGCGGCCTGGCACGGATGCTGGATGCGGCCGCCGCACGCCACTGCGGGCTGGAAGAGGGGAAAAGCGGGCGGTAGGTGGGAGGAACGGCGCATAAAGGCATTCGGCGTCAAGAGCGGCGTGTAAAGGCATCAGGCGTGAGGAGCGGCCCGCAGGGCGGGCCTTTAGGAGCGCTGCGCTTGAGGCGGCCAATACGGGGTAGGGGATTTAAGCCGTCATGAAATCCTGGGGGAATATCGTACAAAAGGTAATCACACTCGGGTTGCTGCTGCTGATTCTGTGCGCGGGCGGGGCCGGGGCCGGGGAGTGGGTTTCGGTCCGGCGGGTGGCGGACGGGGACACGATCGAGCTCAACGACGGGCGGCTCGTGCGCTACCTCGGGATCGACACCCCCGAGATCGATCACGCGGCGGGAACAGCCCAGCCCTTCGGCTTCGACGCCCGCGCCCGCAACCGGGAGTGGGTCGGCTCCAGCCGGGTGCGGATCGAGTTCGACCTCGAACGCCGCGACGCCTATGGGCGCACCCTGGCCTACGTGTTCCTGCCCGACGGCTCTCTGGTGAACGAAAAACTCCTCGCGGCGGGGCTCGCCTTCTGCCTTGCCCGGGCGCCGAACCTTAAATACGCCGCGCGCCTGCTGCGGGCCCAGCGCGCGGCGATGGGGGCCCGGCGCGGGATCTGGCGCGATTGGCGCGAGAAACCCACCCGCTTCGTCGGCAACCGCAATTCACTCCGCTTCCACCGCTCCGACTGCCCGGAGGCGCGGCGCATCCGGCCCGCCAACCGCGTCACCTTCAACACCCGCTGGGAGGCGCACTGGGCCGGCTACTCGCCCTCCCGGGAGTGCCAGCCCGATTTCGTCATCCCCGCCGACCCTACTCCTTGGCCTTCGCCACCGCCTCGATGATCTTCTGGGCGATGTGGGCGGGCACTTCGTCGTAGTGGGAGAACTCCATGCGGTAGATCCCGCGTCCGCCGGTCATCGAGCGCAGGTCAGGGGCATAGGTCTGGAACTCGGCCATCGCCACGTAGGCGTTGATGATCTGGTTCTTGCCGGCATTCTCCATCCCCAGCACCCGGCCGCGCCGGCTGTTCAGGTCGCCCATGATGTCGCCCATGAACTCGTCCGGCGCAATGACGGTCACCTTCATGATCGGCTCGAGCAGCACCGGGTCGGCCTGCTCGGCGGCCTTGCGGAAGGCGAGGGAGCCGGCGATCTTGAAGGCCATTTCCGACGAGTCCACCGCGTGGTAGGAGCCGTCGTCGACGGTGGCCTTGAAGTCCACGCAGGGGAAGCCCGCCAAAACGCCGCGCTGGGCCGATTCGACGATGCCCTTTTCCACGGCCGGGATGTACTGCCGCGGGATGGAGCCCCCCACGATGGCGTCCACGTACTCGAACCCCTTGCCGCGCGGCTGGGGCTCGAACTGGACCCAGCAGTCCCCGAACTGGCCGTGGCCGCCGGTCTGCTTCTTGTGCCGCCCCTGGACCCGCACCTTTTTCTTGAGGGTTTCGCGGTAGGGGACCTTGGGAATGTTGAGCTGGACCTCCACGTTGAACTTGCGTTTGAGCCGCTCGACGGTGGTCTCGATGTGGATCTGACCCTGCCCGTGCAGGATGATCTCTTTGGTCTCCGCCAGGCGTTCGATCCGCAGCGAGCCGTCCTCTTCCAGGAGCCGTGTCAGGGAGGTGAAGATCTTGTCCTCGTCGCCCTTGCTCTTGGCGCTCAGGGCGTAGGAGATGAGGGTCGGGATGGGCTCGACCGGGGTGAAGAGCACCTTGTTGGCCTCGTCGCAGAGGGTGTCGCCGGTGCCGGTCTCCTTGAGCTTGGCCACCGCGACGATAGCACCGGGGCCGCCGCCGCCGGGAGCCGGCTTCTGCTCTTTGCCGAGAATCACCAGGAGTTGGCTGAAGCGCTCGCGCGTCTCTTTTTTCGAGTTGTAAAAGGAGCCATCCGTCCCGAGGGTGCCTGAAAAAACACGGAAAATCGTCAGACGGCCGGCATAGGGGTCGGTGATGGTCTTGACCACCAGGGCCGAAAACGGGGCCTCCGGGTCGGGCCGGCGTTCGATCTCGGCCCCCGTCGCGGGGTCTTTGCCCATCTTGGGCCCGCGGTCGGCGGGCGAAGGCAGGGAGGCCACCACGAAGTCCATCAGCAGGTCCACCCCGATGTTGCCGGTGGCGGACCCGCACAGCACGGGCACGAAGGTACGGGCGATGGCGCCCTTGCGCAGGGCGTTGCGCAGCTCCTCTTCGGTGAGGGTCTCCCCCTCGAGGTAGCGCTCGACCAGGGCGTCGTCCGCCTCGGCGATGTTCTCGATCAAAGTCTCCCGCTCCGCGGCGACCTCGTCCTTCATCTCGGCGGGGATGTCGGCCGCCTTGGCCTTGCCGTCGGGCCCGTAGAAATAGGCTTTCTGGGCGATGAGGTCCACGATGCCCTTGAAGCCGGACTCGGCCCCGATCGGCAGCTGCAGGATGATGGGCTTGGGCTTGAACATCTCCCGGACGGCCGCGAAGGTGCGCTGGAAATCGGCCCGCTCGCGGTCGAGCTTGTTGATGAAGATGGCGCGCGGCAGCTCGAACTCATCCACGAATTCCCATCCCTGCTCGGTCTGGACCTTGATGCCGTCGACGGCGTCGATGACCACCACCGCCGCGTCGGCCGCCTGCAGGCAGGTCTTGGTGTCGGAGAAGAAATTCTGGTCGCCCGGGGTGTCCATGAGGCTGATGGTGTGCTTCTTCCAGGGCAGCTGGTGGAAGCCGGTGCTGATGCTGGAGGTGCGTTTGACCTCCTCGGGCTCGAAATCCATGGCCGTGTTGCCTTCCTCGACCCGCCCCATACGGTTGGTCACACCGGCATCGAACAGCAGGGCTTCGGCCAGGGAGGTTTTTCCGGCGCCCCCGTGGGCCACCAAGGCAATGTTGCGGATGCTTTCGACCTTCTCGCTCATTGAACATCCTCTCCTGAATGGATTTTTTGCCCGGAAGCGGGCGGCAAACGCTGACTTTTATCTATTCAGGGTTTAAAAATCAAGTCCCCAGGAGCATGAAAAACTCGCGGTTGCCCTTGGGGCCCAGCAGGGGGGAGGGGAGGGCGTCGGCGCATGCGACCCCGAGATCGCGGAAATAACGGGAGAGCTCCGCAAGCACCCGCGCGTGCTGGGCCGGGTCGCGCACGACACCGCCCTTGCCGACCTCGCCCTTGCCGACCTCGAACTGGGGTTTGACGAGCGGCAGGATGCGGGCCCCCGGCTTGCGGAAGGAGAGCACGGCGGGCACCACGAGCTTGAGCGAGATGAAGGCGACATCGATGGTGATCAGGTCCACCGGCTCGGGCACCCGGGCGGGATCGATGCGGCGGATATTCGTGCGTTCGATGACGACGACCCGCGGGTCCTGGCGCAATTTCCAGGCGAGCTGGCCGTAGCCGACGTCCACGGCGTAGACCCGCACGGCCCCGCGTTGGAGCAGGCAGTCCGTGAAGCCGCCCGTCGAGGCGCCCACATCCAAACAGACCCACCCGCCGACGTTCAGCGCATAACCATCGAGGGCGGCCTCGAGCTTGAGGCCGCCGCGGCTGACATAGGGCAGCCCGCCGTCGGCCACCTCGATCCGCTGCCCCGCGCCCACCATCAGCCCGGGCTTGCCGGCGGGGCGGTCCCCCACGCGCACGGCCCCGGCCATGATCAGGGCCCGCGCCCGCTCGCGGCTCGGCGCGAGGCCGCGTTCGGTCAGCAGGAGGTCCAATCGCTTGCGGTCGGAAGGCATGCAGCACCGTTTTGCGGCGGCCTGCTACGCCGAGCGCACGATGACCGGCGCAACGGCCCGGCCGCTCCGCCGCAGCAGTCGGTCGGCCGCCTTCACAACGGCGGCGGCATCCAGACCGTAGTTGGCGCGCAGAAGCTGCGGCGGGCCGTGTTCGACGAAACAGTCCGCCACCCCGATGCGCTCGACGGCGGCGTGGGTGATCCCCTCGTCGCTCAGGAGCTCCAACACGGCGCTGCCGAACCCGCCATGAAGGACATGCTCCTCCACCGTGATGATCCGTGGCACCCGGCGCGCGAGATCGGCGATCAGCTCCGCGTCGATCGGCTTGACGAAGCGGCAGTTGACGACCGCGGCCCGGATGCCGCGCTTCGCCAGCCGTTGATGGGCCTTGAGCGCCTCCTGGACCCCGCGGCCGATCGCAAGGACGGCCACATCCTCGCCGTCCACGAGCAGCTCCCCCTTTCCGATCGGAAGCTCCTTGAATTCCGTGTCGAGCTCGACGCCCTCCCCGACACCGCGGGGGTAGCGAAAAGCGATGGGACCCTCGTGCCGGAGAGCGGTCGCCATCATCCGCCGCAGCTCGTTTTCATCCTTGGGCGCCATGACGACCATGTTCGGCATGCTGCGCAGGAAGGCGAAATCGAAAAGCCCCTGGTGGGTCGCACCGTCCTCGCCGACGATTCCGCCCCGGTCCAGGGCGAAGACCACCGGCAGCCGCTCCATGCAGACATCGTGCAGGATCTGATCGTAGGCGCGCTGCAGGAAAGTGGAATAGATGGCCACCACCGGTCGGAACCCCTCCGCGGCCAGCCCCGCCGCAAACGTCACCGCGTGCTGCTCGGCGATGCCCACGTCGTAAAAGCGCTCCGGGTAACTCTGGGCAAAGCGGGAGAGCCCGGTGCCCTCGGGCATGGCGGCCGTGACGGCCACGACCCGCGGGTCGTGCGCCGCCAGCTCATGCAGGGTCCGGCCGAAGACCTCGGTGTAGCTCGGCCCGGTGGGGGCGCAGACCAGGCACTCCCCGGTCTCCACCTCGAAGCAGCCGCAGCCGTGGAAGTGGACGGGGTTTTTCTCGGCGGGGGCGTAGCCCTTGCCCTTGCGGGTGGAGACGTGCAGGAGCACGGGTTCCCGGATATATTTCACGTTGTTCAGGATGTCGATCAGGTGATCGATCTTGTGCCCGTTGATCGGGCCGAAGTACTCGAAGTTGAAGGCCTCGAAGAGCATGCCGGGTGTCACGAACGCCTTGAAGGACTCCTCGGTGCGTTTGGCCAGCTGGTAGACGTCCTCGCCGATGCGCGGCAGCTTCCGGAAAAAAAAGCCGAGCTCCTTGCGCAGCTCCTGGAGCTTCTTGGCCGAAAAGGTCCGGCTCAGAAATGAGGAGAGGGCGCCTACGTTGCGCGCGATCGACATCTCGTTGTCGTTCAGGATGACGATGAGGTCCCGCTTGGGGTTGCCGCCGGCCTGGTTCAGCCCTTCGAAGGCCAGGCCGGCGGTCATCGACCCGTCGCCGATCACGGCGATCACCTTGGCATCCTCCTGCTTGAGAAAGTTCGCGCAGGCCATCCCGTAGCCGGCGGAGATCGAGGTGCTGCTGTGGCCGGTGGTAAAAGCGTCGAAGGGACTTTCGCTGCGGCGGGTGAAACCGCAGATGCCGCCGTGCCGCCGCAGCGTCCGGAAGGCCTCCCGGCGCCCGGTGAGAATCTTGTGGGCATAGGCCTGGTGGCCGACGTCCCAGATCAGCTTGTCGCGCGGGGCATCGAACACATAATGGATGGCGATCGCCAGCTCGACCGCACCGAGGCTGGGGGCCAGGTGCCCGCCGCTCTGGGATACGACCTCCACGATCAGGCGGCGGATTTCAGCCGCCAGCTCGGGCAGCTGGGCGCGCGGCAGTTTTTTCAGGTCGGCCGGTGAGTTGATCGATTCCAGGAGGCTCATGGTCATTTTCGCCGTTCGACGACATAGGCGGCGATCGCCCGCAAAGGGTCGGCCCGCGGATCGAACTCCGCCAGCGCCACGATCGCCTGCATTTTTAAATTGTCGGCGAATTCCTTCGATTTTTCAAGTCCTAAAATTTCCGGGTAGGCGTTCTTGCGGCGCAGATGGTCGGTGCCCACGGCCTTGCCCATGACGGCCGGATCGCCCTCGACGTTCAAGATGTCGTCCACCACTTGAAACGCAAGCCCCACGGCGCGCCCGTAGGCGGTCAGGTGGTGGATCTGGGTCTCGGAGCCGCCGGCGATAAGGGCCCCGGAAATCAACGCCGCCTGGATCATGTCCCCGGTTTTGCGGCCGTGCAGGAGCTGGAGTTCCTCCAGTGCGAGGCGACGGCCTTCGGCGCCCATGTCCAGCATCTGCCCCAGGACCATCCCCTGAAATCCGGCGGCGGCGGAGACGAGACGGATCACCTCGAGCCGCGCCGCTTTCGAGCCCGCATCCATGGCGGCCAGAACCTCGAAGGCCAGGGTCAGAAGGGCGTCTCCGGCGAGAATGGCGGTGGCCTCGTCGTAGGCCTTGTGGCAGGTGGGGCGGCCGCGCCTGAGGTCGTCATCGTCCATGGCGGGCAGATCGTCATGGATGAGCGAGTAGGTGTGGATCATCTCGAGCGCACAGGCCGGTGCCAGGGCCTCCTCGGCCGTGCCGCCGACCGCTTCGGCCGCGGCGATGCAGAAGTTGGGGCGGATCCGTTTGCCCCCCGCCATGAGCGAGTAGCGCATGGCCGCGGTGAGCCGGTTGCCTTCCGCCGGCCGCAGGAATCGGGAGAGGGCGGATTCGACGGCCGCGTTGTTGCGCATGAGGTAGGCAGCCAGGTCGAACATGATCACTGCCCGCCCTCGGCGTTGAAGGGCTTTTCGACGCCCCCGCCGGCGCTCTCCTGGACGAGTTGGGTGATCTTGCGCTCGGTCTCCGCGAGCCGCTGGGCGCAATAGCGGGAGAGCTCCATGCCCTCCTCGAATTTGCGGATCGCCTGCTCGAGGGGCAGCTCCCCGGATTCGAGTTCGGCCACGATCTGCTCGAGCATCTTGAGGGCCTGTTCAAAACTCTTCTTTGCCATGTCGCACGACTCCCTTAACAGTTGCCTGGATCGTTCCCTGGGACACCACCACCTCGATCGGCTGGTCAACCATAACCTGGTCCGGGTCCGTAACCACGGCCCGGTCCGGCAGCCGGCGGGTTACGCTGTATCCGCGGCGCAGGATGGCCATGGGGTCGAGGGATTCCAGCCGGGCAGCCTTTTCACGATACGGTGACATTTTTTGACCAATTAATTTAGTGATCGAATTTTGTAGGTTATAACTTCTTACCTCAAGTTCGAATTTAAATTTTTCGCATCGGATCGCTGGCGATGCGTACAAGACCCGCCGCCGCATGCCGTCCAAGAGTTCTTTTTTGCGCTTGAAATAGACCGACTGGAGGCGCACGAGACGACCTTGCAGGTCGTCGACCCGGATCCACAGCTCCTGGATGCGGCGCTTGGGGTCTTTGAGTCGTCTCGACAAATTAAATAATTCTTTTTTATTTATATTTATATAGTTGAAAATTATATTATCAAGTTTTGATTTAACATCAGAAACTCGCCGCAAAAGCTCCATGCGGTCAGGTACCGTTATTTCAGCGGCGGCCGAGGGGGTCGGCGCCCGCACGTCGGCGACAAAATCAGCGATCGTGAAGTCGGTTTCGTGGCCGACGGCGGAAACAACCGGGATGCGCGAGTCGAATATCGCCATGGCCACGCGCTCGGAGTTGAAGGCCTGGAGATCTTCGAGCGATCCGCCGCCGCGCGCCACGATGATGACCTCGCAGTCGGCGCGCTGGTTGAGCCGTGCGAGCGCGGCGCAGATCTCCTCCTCGGCACCGGAGCCCTGGACCTTCACCGGCACGATTTCGAGCGGGATCGCGGGGCAGCGTCGGCCGGTGACCGTGATGATGTCGTGGACGACCGCACCCGCGGGGGACGTGATGATGCCGATCTTGCGCGGCAAAAACGGAAGCCGCTGCTTGTGGCGTTCGTCGAACAGTCCCGCATCGGCCAACCGCTGCTTGAGTTTTTCAAAGGCGATCTGCAGGGCGCCGACCCCGGCGGGCTCGAGGTATTCCAGGATGATCTGGTAGGAGCCGCGCGGCCCGTAGACGCTGATGCGCCCCAAGCCGATGATGCTCATCCCGTCTTCGGGCTGGAAGGTGAGCTGGCGGTTCTGGTGGCGGAACATGACCGCCGCCACCTGGGCGTTCTCATCCTTGAGCGTCAAGTAAAGGTGGCCGGAGCCGGGCGCGCGCAGGTTGGAAATTTCGCCGCACACCCAGACAAACGGGAAGCTGTTCTCGAGCAGGGTCTTGATGCGCCGGGTGAGCTCGGAAACACTCAGGATGCGACGCGCGCTGCCGGCGGGCGCAGGACTGCCGCCGGCGATAAAGTCCGCGCTGTCATCGAAGGGGTCGGCCATGGTGGCTGGATTCCACGATCTATAATGTCTGATAATGTATATTATGTCAACTTAAGTCAACGCATGGCCCAACCCCGCCCGGGACCCGCCTCAGTCGTCCTCTTCCCCGGCACTCTTCGTGATGCGCTCGCGCACGGCCGGGACGATGTAGATGTCGTCGAGGGGCATCTCCGCCAGCATGGACGAGAGGATTTCGATTTTTTTCGGCAGGGCTTTGTGCTTGTCCAGGATGAACATCTTTTTCCCGCGCACCGTGCACAGCCCGCTCTTGACGCGCACGCCGGCTTCCCGGAAATTGTGCTCCTCCACGAACACACCGAGCCGCTCGGCGACATTTTTCAGTTCGATGAAGAGTTCCTCGGGCTTCATGGGACGCTTATACCCATTTGGTTCAATTTTATCAAGATTGACGACTTGGAGGCGCACAAATATCTATTGATTCGTCTTGATTTCGGCTCGCCCTGTGATATATTTTAGCCAAATTATAAGTTGGCGTCTTTCAGGTAAGTCAGGCTTTCCTTTCCCACCCAATCTGAACTTACTTTTTGATGAACCGCCGCCGCAGGCGGCCTGAAACCCTATTTCGGAGGTTAGGATGGATGCAATCACCATCAGGGATGCTCAAGTCCAGGTACGGGTCAACTCGTTTGTCCGCAGCGTCTACAACTGGATGGCCCTGGGTCTCGGCCTGACAGGGGTGTTGGCCTATGCGGTGGCCAACAGCCCGCAGATTCAGGGCCTCGTATTCGGCTCGTCCATGGTCTTCTTCGGGCTCATCATCGCCCAGCTGGCGATGGTGTTTATGATCAGCGCCCGGATCCAGCGCATGCAGGCCTCGACCGCCACCCTGCTCTTCATGCTCTACTCGGCGCTGAACGGCGTCACCCTCTCTGCGATATTCCTGGTCTACGCCCAGTCCTCGATCACATCGACCTTTTTCATCTGCGCGGCGACCTTCACCGCCTGCAGCATTTTCGGCTGGACCACCCGGCGCGATCTGACCTCCATGGGCGGGTTCCTGATGATGGGCCTCATCGGGATCATCATCGCCTCCGTGGTCAACATGTTCATCCAGAGCAACGCGGTCACCACGATCGTAAGCTACATCGGCGTCCTGGTCTTTGTGGGCCTGACGGCCTATGACACCCAGAGCATCAAGAACATGGCCCTCTCCCAGCCGGCCGACATCGACGCCTCCGCGGTGCGCAAGGGCGCCATTTTAGGGGCCCTCAAGCTCTACCTGGACTTCATCAACCTCTTCCTGATGCTCCTGCGCATCTTCGGAAGCAACCGCAACTAACCCGGTCTGACATAACGCTAAAAAGGCCCCGCTGCGGGCGGGGCCTTTTATTCGCCTTCGCCGGAATACCCTGCCGCTTGCGGTAGGGATGAAAGGCGAGGCGACCCGCCGAAGCTCGCCAGAGCGAAGGCGGGTTGGGCTACGGCGCATTCCGCTTGGATACCCCGCCGCTTGCGGCGGGGAGCTTCATTTCCTTCAAGCGCCTCCGGTGGGCACCCCGCCCGGGCGGGACCGCCCCGGGGGTGTTATCCCAAGACCCTCGCCACGGCCGCTGCAATCCTGCGGCAGTACTCCCCGGTCTTCGCTGCGGTGGGGCCCTCCACCATGACACGGCACAGCTGCTGTGTGCCGGAGTAGCGCACGAGCACCCGGCCGTGTTCGCCTAATTCCTTTTCGACCCCTCGGATTTCCGAGACGATCCCCGGCACGCTCTCAACGGCTGGCTTTGAACGAACCGGCACATTGATGAGAACCTGGGGATAAACCGTCATGATGCGCTTGAGCTCGGACAGCGCCCGCCCTTGCTCGGCCATGGCCTCGAGCAGCTTGAGACCCGAGAGGATTCCATCCCCCGTGCTGTGATGATCAGCAAGGATCATGTGCCCAGAGTCCTCACCGCCCAACACCGCGCCGCAGGCCTGCATCGCCTCCATCACATAGCGGTCGCCCACCGCCGACGTTACATGCTGCACCCCCATTTTTTTTAATGCCGCGCCCAGTCCCATGTTGCTCATGACCGTGCTCACCACCGTGTTTGCGGCAAGACGCCCTTTGGCCTTGAGGTGAGCGGCGAGGATGGCCAGGGTCCGGTCCCCGGTCAGCACCTCCCCGGTCTCGTCGATCGCGATCAATCGGTCGGCGTCTCCGTCGAAGGCGAGCCCCGCCTGGGCGTGCGACGCCACCACCCGCCGTGCGAGAAGCTCGGGGTGCTGCGAACCGCAGGCCGCATTGATGTTTCTGCCGTCCGGGCTCACGTTGAGCGCCTCCACCGTAGCCCCGAGCTCGGTGTACACCCGCGGCGCCACCTGGTAGGCGGCACCATGGGCGCAGTCCAAAACGATCTTGAGTCCGGACAACGGGCGGGGGCCTGCTTCCAGGCAGGATTTCAAAAACCCGGCATAGCGCTCGACGGCATCCGCGATCCGTCGCACCCGGCCCGGCTCCTGGGCCCCGCCCCCCGCCGCCGGATCCTCGAGCCCCTGGAGGATCCGGCCTTCGATCTGCCGCTCGAGCTCAGCGCCAAGCTTCGTGCCGGCGGTACTGAAAACCTTGATCCCGTTGTCCTGATACGGGTTGTGGGAGGCGGAGATGACGATCCCGCCCTGCGCCCCGGAGGAGCGTGTCAGAAAAGCGATGCCGGGCGTGGGGAGCACCCCGAGCAGCTCCGCCTCGGCGCCGGCCGCGCATATGCCAGCCGCCAGCGCATGGACGAGCATGTCCCCCGAGGCCCGCGGGTCCTGCCCGACGACGAAGCGGGCCGGAGAATGGTTTTCTCCCATCACCCTCGCTACGGCCCGCCCGGCTTGAAGCGCAACTTCAACTGTAATAGGATAACTATTAGCAATTCCACGAATTCCGTCTGTTCCGAATAGTTTAGTCATTTTTGATAGGATTCCCGGAATGAGCACTTTAGCCGAAAATAATAAACCCGTAGAGCCCGCAGCCATTCGGGCCTGGGCATAAACGTGCGGCATCCTGCCGCGATCATTTCAGCGCAGCAAGTGCCGCCTCAGATGTACCATCCACAATTCCCTGCAGCCAGGCCGTGCCCAGTCCGGAACCCTCCGGCTCGAGCGCCTGGACTGCGGCGATGTGCTCCTTGCCGGAACGCGGGATCGCCTGCGACAACTTTTCGAGAAAGCCCTCCCGCGGCCGGGGATCGCCCCGGTTGTCGAACCGCTCTTGCAACACCGCCTTGGCCGCAGCCCAGCGGCCGAAAAGCGAATCGTCCCCGGCCTGGGCCATTTTCTCTCCAAGCTCCTGCAACCGCTTGATGCGCTCGCCGATGCCGAGCTCAACGGTCTGCACAAGCCCCGCCAGCATCGCCGCCGGGAACCGGTCCGCAACAAACAAGGACCTCGCCTCGAGATACCACTGGCGCAAGGCCAGCAGGTTTCCGATGTAGACGAGGTTGTTGCGGACGATCCGGCCGGTACCCGAGAACAGGCCGGGCCGGAACTCGATGTTGCCCGCCTTGGAGGCCCCGCCGTAGATCAGCCGGTCCGGCCGCAGCTCGTCCTTGCGCACGATGGTGCCGGCCGCCGCGGTGATCCCGTAGTCGAGCCGCACCGGGCCGACGATCCCCCCCTGCCCGCCCAGGAAAATCGGCTTTTGGTTCAGCATCACCCCGCGGGGGACCTCGCCGATCAGGGAGGCGGTGGCCTTGTCCTGGTTGGGGGTGAAATTGAAGTGGACGTAGGAGCTGCCCACCTCGCTGTGGTTCTTGGGCCCCGTGCCGCCCGCCATGAGACAGTCACAAAAGTTGATCAGGCTGCCAAGGCTCACGAAGGGAAAGAGAATGGTCTGCTTGAGCCCGACGGTGTGGGCGATGCTTGCCTGCTCTTCCAGGATCGTGCCCGCGCGCACGTGCGACCCGGAGGCGCATGATGATTTTTCGAGAAAGACCGCGCCGCTGAAAGACCCTCCCTTCAGCTCCACGTCCGGGCCGATGAAACAGTTCTCGATGGTGGCCGGCGCCTCGGACCCGAGCCGGGCCCCGGAAAGGATCAGGGTGTGCTCCCCCCGGATCCGGCACCCGGGGTGGATGACGACCCCCTCGCCCGAGATCCGGTCGAGATCCACCTCGGGGCCGATGTCAACGCCGGCCGCAACGGGTATTCGAACTCCCTTTCGGATCAGCTGTTGGAGATTGGTAGGTCCCATCAGAAGAGCCGCCTCATGCAATTC
>JBFYWX010000540.1:0-4970 GCA_041310825.1 Desulfobacteraceae bacterium
AAGTCCAGGTTCACCGTGGTGAAGGCATCCAGGCGGTAGCCCAGGTTGCGCGCCAGGCCGACGGCCTTCAGAAACACCTCCGGCAGGATCACGGCGGAGCCGGCATTGATGAAGACCCCGCCCTCCAGGCGGGCGACCTGCGCGGCCAGCCGCCGGAAATCCAGGTGCGAGGCGGCGCCGGCCTTGGCGGCGTCGAAGCCCGGGTGCATGTGGAGGATGTCGGTGCCGATGGCCACATGCACGGTGACCGGAATGCCAAGGCGCGCGCCGGCGGCCAGGATGCTCAGGCCGGTATGCGGGAAGCTCGCCGTCAGAACGGCCTCCCCGACCATTCGGCCCAGGCCCGCGGTCGTATCCGTCGATGCGGCGAGCACCCGGTTCAGGAAGCCGGGGGTCTCCGCCGCCATACCGAAGCGGCCTTCGTCGAGAGCAGGGCCGACCTCCTCCGAGGTGCACCCGGCCATGGCGATCTCCACGTCGTGGATGATTCCGGCCCCGTTCATGGCGACCCCGGTGATCACCCGGCGCTCCATCAAGTCGATCACGACCGGGCTCAACCCCACTTTGACGACGTGGGCGCCCATGGCGACAATGACCGGCTTTTCGCCCGCGGCCGCCCCTGCCACGGCGGCGATCACCGCCGTGAGGTCGGATGCGGCCAGGATATCGGGGAGCCCGTTCAAGAAGTCGGCCAGCGAGCCGCCCCGGACCCAGGGGCGTGCGGCCGCGGCGATCCTGACCTTGCGCGCGTGGCGGGCGAGGGGCTCGGTTTTGACCCCGCTCAGGTCGAGCGGTTCGGGTTCAGGCTTCATGGGATCATGCTCCTGGGACCGGGGGTGGATGCTCCGGGGAGGCGCGCGGGGTCGCTCATCGGGTTCGGCCTCAGGGGGTCGCCGCCATCTGCGTCCGCACCAGGCGTATCTCTTCGGCGGCATCGCCGCCGAGGCCCGCGGCCGCCTCGAACTCGCGCAGAGCCTCTTCGGGCCGGTTGTTTTTTAGGAGCAGTCGGCCCAGGCGATGCCGGAAGAGGGCATTTTCCGGTGCGAGGGCAACGCTTTCCCGGCAGAAGACGAGCGCGATCTCGGGGTTTTCCCCCTTGTCGTCAAACAGCCACCCGAGAGCCGAGAGGGCGGCCGGATCCTGCGGGTTGAACTGAAGCGCTTTTTTGTAGGCGCGGAGCGCTTTTTCCGTCAGGCCGAGCGCGTCGTAGCAGTCGCCGAGGTAGCGGTAGACTCCGCCGGATTTCGATCGCAGGCGCGCCGCCCGCTCGAGGCGCTCGCGTGCGGATCGGGGCCGGCCGAGCTCGAGCTCGAGCTTTCCGGTCTGGAAGAGGATCTCGAAGACGTCTGCGCGCAGGGCGACAGCGCGCTGCAAGTACTCGAGGGCCGTCTCCCGGTGATCCAGCAGCCGGTGGACGAGCCCGATGTTGTAAGCCGCCATGTAGTCCCCGGCGTCGAGCCGGGCGGCCGCCTCGAACGCGTTCAGTGCCTGCTCGTACTCCCCGCGCACGGCATGGCAGACTCCCAGGCTGTTGTGCACGTTGATATTTTCAGGGTCAAGTGCGAGCGCCCGGCGGAACTCCTGAAGCGCGGCCTCGGTGTCGCCGTGCTCGAAGAATCGGTCGCCGCTGATGTTCAGGCTGACCGCGTCGAAGACGACCCGGGCCTCGGGGCCCAAAAAAACCGCGTGGTCCACCGCCTTGCGGGCATTTTCCAATGCCTCGTGCACGGCATAGTCCAGGGTGGGGTGGAGGGCAAGGCCGGCCGTAAGCGTCCTTCCGGTGCGGTTGCGAAATTTCTCCTGCAGGGAGCGCGCGGCGGCGAGAGCCTCTTCCGCCGCGGCCTGCGGCAAGAACCCGGCCAGCAGGCCCTGGTCTTCGACCCCCCAGAACCCCGCCGCCTTGGCGCAGAGCCGGTGGAGTCCGCGGGCCGTCTCCAGCAGCGCTTCCGGGTCGGCGGCGGCCTCCTGCCCCTCGGGGCGCGGGTCCAGCCGCAGGCCGACCGCAGCGAAGCGCGCGACGGCCTTCAGCCGCCGGGTGCAGGCTCCCCGCAGGCCGGTGCCCCAGAGCAGGTCCGGATAGGAGGCACGCAACCGCTCCCGAACCGCCTCGGCGCCCGGCCGCGGGGTCTCATCGAACCCGCGGGCATCGGTGCGGGAGATCAGGAAATGGTCGCGGGAGCCTTCCGTGCGGGTAATTTTGCGCTTGCGGCTGCTCATCGTTCAGATCGCGCTCAGGAGGGAGGCCAGGGCCGATACGATGATCGCGGGCTCGTCCTCCTGGATCGTGCGCAGGTCCATGACGAAGGCCTCATCCTCGATGCGGCCGATGATAGGTGGGTCGTTCCGGCGCAGGTTGAGCTCCAGGGCATTGGCCGAGAGCCCGGCGATGCGCAGCTTCAGGCAGCGGCTCGGAAGCTCGAGCAGAGGCAGGGAACCCCCGCCGGCCTTCGAGGGGAGCCGGGCAGCTTCGACCGTCAGCCGGGAGTCGCAGAGCGACGACAGCTCTTCGGCCAACGCCTTGGCGCGGGCGGCGATGGCCTCTTCCGGCTCGTTTAGCATGCGTAGGGTGGGAATGGCCTTTACAGCGCGCGCCTCGTCCCGGTAGAGGCGCAGCGTGCCCTCCAGGGCCGCCAGGGTGAGCTTGTCGATGCGCAGGGCCCGGTTGATGGGGTTTTTGCGGATGCTCTCGACCATGGCGGTGCGGCCGACGATGATCCCGGCCTGGGGGCCGCCCAGAAGCTTGTCCCCGCTGAAGGTGACCACGTCCGCGCCGCTTGCGACCGACTCCTGGACGGTCGGCTCTTTCAGCAGGCCGTAGGTCGAGAAATCGACGAAGGTGCCGCTGCCGAGGTCCTCCATCACCGGCACGCCGTGCCGGGAGCCCAGCGCGACCAGCTCCTTGAGCGGCACCTGGGCCGTGAACCCGATGATGCTGTAGTTGCTCCAGTGCACCTTCAGCAGCAGGGCGGTCTCGGCGTCGATGGCCCCCTCGTAGTCGCGCAGGTGGGTGCGGTTGGTCGTGCCGACCTCTTTCAGGACGGCCCCGCTCTTGGTCATCACGTCCGGGATCCGAAAGGACCCGCCGATCTCGACCAGGTCCCCGCGTGAGACGACCACCGTGCGGCCCCGGGCGAGCGTCTCCAGACTGATGAGCACCGCGCCGGCGTTGTTGTTCACCACCATGGCGTCCTCGGCCCCGGTGATCTCGCAGAGCAGGTCCCGCACGGCCGCGTAGCGTGAGCCGCGGCGGCCGGCCTGAAGGTCGTATTCGAGGTTGGAGTACCGCCCGGCCACGGCCAGCATGCGCTCCACCGCCTCCGCGGCGAGGAGCGAGCGGCCGAGGTTGGTGTGGATGACGACCCCGGTGGCATTCACGACCCGCCTCAGATTCGGCCGCATGGCCTGGCGGACGCCCTCCTTGACCCGCGCGAGGATGGCGGCGTCCGCCACCGCCGGGGCCGGGGTGGGGCCGAGCTGGCGCACGATTCGGCGGCGTGCGGCCTCGATCACGGAGCGGACCGCTCCGACCAGGACCGAGGGGGGCACCAGTTCGAAGGCCGGGTCGGCCTTGGCCAGATCGAGCACATGATCCACGGCCGGAAGTTCTCGCAGCAGGTCTTTTTGGCGGTCGTTGAGGGTCACGGGGGCTGCTTTCATACCGGAATCGCCGTTTCGGGTGCGGCGTCGAACACTTTTATCGGGATCATGTCCACGATTTGCGCAAACTGATCGGCGCAGAGGCCGATGGCATTCAGCCGGGGAGCGAGCAGGGAGGCGTTCGATGGTCCGACCTGCAGGCCGGACCGGAAGCAGGACATGAGAAAGTTCGCCAGGAAGACGATGTGGGCCAGTGCCCCGTGCCGGGGGGCTCGCTCCGGCACATGGTGGTGGCGGATGGACTCCGCGATGGACCCCGGCAGCCCCCACGTCACGGCCAGGCGGTGGCCGATCTCGGTGTGGTCGACGCCGAAGAGCTCGCGTTCGGCCTGGGTGAAATCAAGCGCCTGCTCCTGCGAGAGGCGGCGGTAGAAGAGCGGGGAGGCACTGTTGAAATACTGATCGAGAGCCACCTTGCCGATGTCGTGCAGCAGGCCTGCGGTGTAGGCCAGGGCCGGTTTGGCACGCCCCGTCAGCAGGGCCAGTCGCTCCGCAATCACGGCGGTGCCCACCGCGTGGTGGTAGAGCCCGCCCTTGCACAGGGAGTAGCCCCCTGCGGGGGGGTGCGTGAAAAAACCGTCGACCGCCGCGGCGATCACATAGCGCATGAAGAGATTTATCCCCAGGAACATGAGGGCATAGTCCAGCGATTCGATGCGCTGCCGGCTGGCGAAGATCACCGAGTTGGCAAGCTGCAGCGTGCGGGCGCTGATAACCTGGTCTTTGCGGATCTCCTCCGTGAGCAGGCGGACATCGTATTCCTGCTCCTCGTCGATCAACTGCATGATCCGGATGGCGACCTGAGGGATCGGCTGGAGCTGCTCCAGGGCTCGGTCGATCTCTTCGAGCCGGGGGATCGCGGAAGCGGGCGCCGCCTCCGCGGGGGTGGGGTCGGCCGGCCCGATGCGGCAGTTCCACGTCTGCATGTCGAGCCTCAGGCAGTAGGCGGAGACGCCGCCCGTTTCCATCTGGGCGAGGGGGATGGCGTGCGCGCGCAGAAGGGCCTCGACCCGCTCTGCGGTGCGCCCGCCGATGTTGAGGTTGATGTCCACATCGCTGACCGGGCCGATCAACGCACCGCCCGCGATGAAGGCCTTGAGCTGATCGCGCCGGGCCCCGGCCTCTATGAGCGAGTCCAGAAAAAGCGGCAGCCCGGTGGGGGCATATTTTTCGGGTTGGAAGGCGCCGGAGAGGCTCACCGGCTCGGGAAGCAGAAAATGGGCCAGTCCGCCGGCCCCTTTCTCTACGTCCACCAGGGCGACTCCGACACAGGTGGCGAGGAAGGCCTCCAGAACCAGGGGCTGCCTCAAGCC
>JBFYWX010000543.1:0-4336 GCA_041310825.1 Desulfobacteraceae bacterium
CCTCAGTAGTCCTCCAGGGCTCCCGTCAAAGCGACACACGCGTAGCGGTGCGAAATCCTGCGGTTCATGACCGGATCGATCAGGGCGACCTCGTAGGCGCCGCCGGTGACAAGGCCGGAGACCGTGCCGATGGTGCCCGAAAACAACACGAGCCCGTCCGGCAGATCGCCCAGGCGCCCGGCAAGAAAATCAATCCAGTAACCCGGGTCGAGAATCGCGCCGCACGCATCCCGCTGGTAGAGCGTGCGGGAGCCGTCACGTTCGACATGGCTCTCCAACACCAGCCGGTCGAAATGCCCCTTCACTTCCGAATAGGGCCACACCGCGGTAGCCATGACATTAAAGCAGAGGTTCTTGGCTTTGGGGATCGAGTGGATTTCCAGCTTGCGATCGGTGTGGTCGGAGCCCACCCCGACCAGGATCTCGCCCCGATGCCACAGGAGCACGTATTCCACCTCGCCCGAGGTCTCATTGCCGTGGACCTGGATCTCCTCCGCCGTGGTCAGCAGGTGGTTGCCTAAAGCGAACAGGGTGGGCACGTACTTGGGCGGCGGCACCCCCAGCTTCCCCAGCTCGTCGATATGGTGCTGGAGCCTCTGCTTGTCCCGCCCCACCCAGCCGGCGTTGAACATGCGTTCCACCGCAAAGGAGATGCGTTCGGCGGGGTGTCCATTGCGGTTAAGACTCAGATCGAGAATGTTCTTCATGTTGTTCTCTCTGCGTTGAGGTCAGATCATTTTGGAGGGAAGCCAGGTCACAATTGCCGGGAAAATGGTGATCAGCGTCACCATCAGCAGGATCACCAGGAAAAAGGGGACCGCCGCCAGGGCCACTCTCTCCAGCGGCTCATTGGTCAACCCCTGAATGACGAAGAGGTTGAACCCCACGGGCGGGGTGATCTGGCCCACCTCGATCACCAGCGTCAGAAAGACGCCGAACCACACCGGGTTGAAACCGGCTTGTACCACCAGGGGCAGGCAGATGGGCAGCGTCATCACGATCATGGAGATGCCATCGAGAAAACAGCCCAGGACCATGTAAAAGAGCGTGAGGATCAGAATCAGCATATAGGGCGATAGCTCGAGCGCCCCGATGGCCCGGGCCACCTCGGCCGGCAGTTTGAGATACCCCATGGCGACCGAAAGAAAACTGGCCCCTACGATGATAAAGCAGATCATGGCCGAGGTGTTGATGGTGCCGCGGATCGCCTGGAGGAAGCTTTGCCACTTGAAGTCGCCGAGCAGGATCGCAATGATCACGGACATCAGCGCGCCCACCGCGGCCGCTTCGGAGGGGGTTGCCAGCCCGGAGTAGATCGAGCCGAGGATGAACAAGATCAGGCTGGCCACCGGCAGCAGCATCAGCAGCGAGTGCAGGCGCTCGCCCCACGTGAACAGGTAGCGCTTGCGGGGGGCCAGCTTCGCGTTGATCAGCACCCGCAGAATGACATACCCGCTGAACATGGCGGCCAGCATGAGACCCGGCACGATCCCGGCGATGAAGAGCTGGCCGATCGATTCCTCCGAAAGAACTCCGTAGATGATCAGGACGATGCTGGGCGGGATGAGCAGCCCCAGCGTACCGGCTCCCGCGAGGGACCCGTGGCTCAGCATGGGGTCGTAGCCGTCCGCCCGCAGCTGCTCCAGGGTGATTTTGCCGATCGTCGCCGCCGTGGCCGGCGATGAGCCCGAAACGGCGGCGAATATGGCGCTGCCGATGATGTTGGTGTGCAGCAGCCGGCCCGGGATGAACTGGACCCAGGGTTTCAACCCGCGGAACAATAAATCGCTCATGCGGGTGCGCAGGATCATCTCCCCCAGGAATATGAACATGGGCAAAGCCGCAAGGGCCCAGTTGTTGAGGCTGTTCCACATGGCCTGGGACCAGATTTTGGCCACCGGCATTTGGGTGAAAATGCCGAGGCTGATGCCGGCGGTGGCAAGCAGGCTGAGGGCGATCCACACCCCGGAGCTTAGGAGTGCGAAGAGCAGCAAAAGAACGGTTGCCAGCGTGATGTTCATGAACCCGCCTTGACCCGGCTCTCCAGGGGAGAGGTTGCCAGTGCAAGGAACATGGCGGCAATCTGGATCGTCAACACGCACATGCCCAGAAAAAGGATGAACTGGGGCACCCACAACGGGGTTTCCGCGACCGTGTAGGCGGTGAGGTTGCGGGCGTAGGAGGACATCACCAGTTCCAGGGCGAACCGGCAGGAGGCGCCGCACAGGACCATGGCGAAGAGCAGGCATAGAAGCTCGATCGCCCGGTGGGCGGCTCCCCTCAGCCGGTCCTTGAGAAAGGTGATGCGAATGTGGGCACCATCTTTAAAAGTGGATCCCATGGCGAGGTAGATCATGCCCGAGAGGGCGTAGCCCGAGTATTCGCTGGCTACCAGGGTGGATGACCCGAAAAAGGTCCGCAGCATGACCTCTGCGAGCGTCAGCAGAGTCATCAGGATGAAGAACACCCCGGATATCACGGCCCCGGCTGTCGATAGCCGCGCGGCGGCTCCCGACAGCCGGTGGGCCCAACCTCCAGAAATTCCCATGTCGCTTTACTACTTTCTCTTTTTTTCGAACTCGTCCAAAATGCTCTTGGCGTCCGGTCCGACCTTCTTGGTCCACTCTTCGATGACCATCATGCCGTCGGCCTTCAGCTTCCCCGCCAATTCGTTGCTGACCTGGCGGGTGATCTTCATCCCGTTCTTCTCGCAGGTGTTTTCGTCGTTGACCATGGCCTCCTCGGCCAGCTTCCATTGCCGCTCTTCCATCTGTTTGCCGATTTCGACGATCTTCTGCTGCTGCTCCTTGGTGAGTTTATTGAAGGTGTCGAGATTGATGTTGATCATGTTGAGCGGGATGGCGAAATTGACCCGCGTCGTGTCCGTGAGCACTTCCCAGAACTTGCCGGCGACCGCACTCTGGGAGGAGGTCAGCACCGAATCGATGGTTTTGGTGGCCAGGGCCGGATAGACATCGCCCCAACTCATCACCACCGCGTTGGCCCCGGCTTTCTTGAGCACGTCGGTGCCGTTCTTGTCATAGGTGCGGATGCGCAGCCCCTTGATGTCCTCGTATTTGATGATGGGCCGGTTGGCATGGATCGAGCTGGGCGGCCAGGGGGCCGTGTAGAGAATCAACTGGTTGTGCTTCTTGGCCTCCTTGTCGTAATAGGGTCGCGCGATCTCCATCAGCAGCCGGGCATCTTTGAAATCCTTGACGAAGAAGGGCGAGGTGCTCAGGCCGAAGATGGGCGAGGTGCCGATCGCCGCCCCCATGAGGACGCTCTGAATGGGGACGATGCCGTCGGCGACCGCGGTGAAACGGTCCTCGTCCTTGAGGCCCAGCGCGCCCCCTTCGTGCACCGTGATGAAAACCTGGTCCTTCAGGGCCTCGTTCACCCGCTTGGCGAACTCGCGGCAGGTCTCGGCGTGCATGTTCGCGCCGGAGTAGGTGGTGTCCATGTCCAGCTTGACCACGGCCGCCGCCGGGAGGCAAAGCGCCAGTGCGCACACGATCGTTGCCAGGGTGAGGATTGCATGTCTCTTGTCGAATGTCTTCTTCATCGCCGGACCTCCTGAGGTGATGGGTTTAAGGATATAAGACGTGTCACCAGTCAATGGTCTGAAAAACGGGGCGGTTCGCCGCTCCCGACGGGAAAGTCCCTGCGTGCGAGGTCATTCGCACGCCGCACGCCATCGCGCCAGGGTGTTCTCGAGCCGGCGCGCCGCGGCGTAGGCCTCTTCCAGGTCCACCTTTACGAAACGGACACGGTCTCCGGGTTTCGCCTGGGCCACCCGCGGAAGATCCGCGGAAATGACCGTCGCGATCTTCGTGTAGCCGCCGACGGTCTGCTCCACGAGCAGGATGATCGGATGACCGTCCGGCGGGATTTGCACGCCTCCCGGCAGGCTGGGCTCTGAAATAATGCTCTTCGGCATCCCCGCCGTTTGCGGGATCCGGGGGCCTTCCAGGCGGTATCCCATGCGGTTGGCGTTGACGCTGACTGTGAATTCAGAGTCGAAAAAAATTCCCGCGCCCTGGTCGAAGAAGTCCTGCTGGGGGCCGGGCACGGCTCTCAGGGCGATGTCCGAGACATACCGTGGGATATCTTCTTCCGGCATCTCCCGCGGCGTGGCGAGCAAGCGGCCCTCACCCCGCGTGAGGATATCCCCTTTCGCTAAGACGCGTCCTTCATGGCCGCCGATCTTCGCCGCTACGTAGCAGGATCGGCTTCCCATGACAAGGGGCACGTCGATCCCTCCGGTGACCGCCAGGTAGCCGCGGCAGCCGCTTTTGACCGGGCCGATGGTCAGCATATCCCCGCGCTGAACCCG
>JBFYWX010000004.1:0-15100 GCA_041310825.1 Desulfobacteraceae bacterium
TCGCCAACTACTGGTAGATCGACGAATTCCCCTTTGCCACGGTCCGCACCAGGACTTACAACTACCCCTTCGAGGAGGGCGACCTCCCGGAGCGCACCAGCTTCGTGCGCCTCTTCTTCGGCCTGAAGGGCAGCGGCACGCTCTGGCTGGACAATGTGGTCTTCCGCTACTCGAAGTGGAACTTCAGCGCGCTCGAGCGCATGCAGCCCCATATCGGGCGCCCCCTCTCCCCGCTGGAGGCTCTGATCCCCACTCCGAAGCAAATCCGCCCGGTTCGGGAGGTGGCCTACCTCGCACCCGACCGGTCGAATGGACCGCCGCCGCTGATCGTGCTCCCCGCGGCGCCGGCGCCCGCCGAGCACACTGCCGCGCGCCTCCTGGCGGAAAAGCTGAACGCCACCCTGGCGCATTCGCGATCGGCCGGCACCGCGCCGCCCCTCACGGCTAAAATCGTCGCCGAGGATGTCGACACCGTTGAGCTGCAGAACGCGCGGCTGGTTTTCTCCGTTGGCGACACCCGGCTGCGGCGGCGTCTGTCGCCCGAGCTGCCGCCGGCCGCATCCGGCGGCGACCCACAGGGCTACGTCATCGCCCCTTTTGAAGCCGGCGCCTGCCATGTGGTTTTCCTGGTGGGGGAGAGCCCCCTCGGCAGCTTCTACGCCGCCGCCACAGCCGCCCAGCTGCTCGAAGGGGAACGCTGCGTTTACCACAGCGCCGCCGTGGTGGACCATCCGGATTTCCTGGGTCGCTCCTTCCTGCTCACGCGCTGGGGGCGGCTTGCGGACCTGGACCGCGACCTCGAAGGGCTGGAGCGGATGAGCCGCCACAAGCTGAACAAGGCCTATGCCGGCTACGAGGGCCGCACGAAGAACTGGCACCAACCGGACGCCCTGTTCAAGGCGGGAATCGGTGAAACCGGCCAGTGGTGCAGTGATAACGGAGTGGTCTCTCTTGGCATCATGGTCAACCCCTACTCGCATTTTGACTTCGAGCCGGCCGCAGAGGAGTTGAGCGACCAGACCCGCGCCGTCTATTCCCACGCCGACCCCGCCAGCGAGAAGACCCTCCAGGGTATCTTCGCGCTCGGCCTGGAGGCCGGAGCCGGCACGGTCATGCTGCTGGCCGACGACTTCGTGCCCCACACGGGCCGCAACCGCAAGAACTTTTCACTCTACACGCCGGAGGACCGGCGGCGCTTTGTCAACCTCCAGACCGCCCACGCCCATGTGATCGGACGCCTGAAGGACTGGGTCGACCGGCACTACCCGGGGACCCGTTTTGAGTTCTGCCCTCCGTGGTACGCCAACGAGTTCATTGACCGCAGCGCGGGCAAGGCCGAAATCTATCTGCGAGAGCTCAGCGCCCGGATCCCGGCTGAGGTCGCCCTGATCTGGACCGGGCCGACCGTGCGGTCTCTTACGGTCGACATGGCCGATCTCACGCGCTATCGCGACCTCATCGGCCGCCCGCCCCTGTTCTGGGACAACACCCTGTATGCCCGCAACCTCGAAACCACGGTATACGGCGGCTACACCACCTACTATCCGGACAAGGTGCACCGGTGCAACCTCTTCGAGCCGCTCGACGCAGAGCGCCCGTCCGACTTCCACGAGCTCAACCACGGCCGGCACCTCTACGTGAACGGCACGGCGGAGAGCGAAATCTACCGGATCAAGTTCGCGACCGTGGCCGACTACGCCTGGAACACCGCCGCCTATAACCCGGAGCGGTCACTGTGGAAAGCGCTCCTGAAGGCTTACGGCATGGGGGCCGCCCGGGAGGTCCTGCTCTTCAACGAGGCCTACTATGGGCTGTACGAGGTCTGTATGCGGCTCGAGCGGAAGGAGCCAGACCGGGAGGATCGGATTCTCGCGGGCGCCGCGTGGCTTGCCCGCCTGGACCAATCCCTGCTCGCCCTGCGCCGGCAGCTGCCCCGGAACCACCCGCTGATCGGGGAGCTGGAAGGGCATCGTGACCGCCAGCGGCAGCGGCTGGAGGGGCTTTCCAACGGGACCCCACGCCCGAGCTGACCGGCGGCCCGGCGGCGGGACAGAACAACCGCCGTATCCGCCGTCGAGCCTCGCTTCATCCTCGCCACCGCTCACGCCACCACCCACACGGCGCAGTTGCGGGCGTGGCTGACGATTTTGCTCGAGACGCTGCCGAACAGGAACTCCTCCTTGCGGGAGAGCCCCTGGCGGCCGACCACGATCGTGCCGACGTTGGCGGCGTCACGCTCCGCCAAAATGCACTCGGCGATGGAGGGACAGAACCGCAACGGTGTGTGCACCCGGATATCAGCCTCCGCCACACCGGCGTTCACCAGGCAGCGGCGGTAGTCCTCCAGCACCCCGGTGATGCGCCGACGGTACTGATCCACCCACTTCTGCTTTTCCTCCATCCGGGGGAAGTAGTCCTCCTCGAGTTCGGAGATTACGTGCAACAGGGTGATGGCAACCCCGTCCCGCCCGCCCAGCATGGAGCCGGCGTAGTCCACGGCGCGCCGGGCGTTTTCGGAATCGTCTACCGCGATCAGCACGGCCCGGTGGGCCCCGGAACGAGTGGTGGCGTTCATGTGTCGACCTCCTCAGCGGCGGATATCCTTTTGCGCCAGCCGTAAATCCTCCAGCAGCTGGTCGGTGGTTTCATAGAACCAGTGGGTGCCCTTCGAGAAGTGCAGCAGGACCTGGTTCAGCGAATCCGGGATGTAGGGATAGACCTTCCTTAGATTCGCCACACGGTTGCTGAAAACGATGTTCACATCGGCATCCGTGAGCCCCGCGAGCACCTCCGGCGAATGGCGCCGGAGGTCCGCCAGCAGCACGTCCCCCCGGCCCACCAGATAGATCAGGACGTTGCCCAGCCCGAACAGATCGTAGGCGTAAATGTTCTCCCGGTGGCGGTAGTCATAGTCGAAATCGATCCAACGGAAGTCGCCGCTGTCGCCGTCGATCAGGATGTGGTCGCGGCGGATGTCCCCGTGCTTTTCCCCGTGCGTGTGCAGAAACCGGATGGCCTCCACGCAGCGGAGATAGCTCTCCAGCAGGGGCGGCAGGTGGGTGAAAAAATAGGCCGCATGCGCCGCATCCATCCCGGCCACGCGATCCGCCAGGGTGGTCCCGGGGATGACCTCCAGCACCCGCACCAGATTGCCCGCCGCGTCGGCGATGCTCTGCCCGTGCATGAAGTTCGGGTGGTCTCTCACGAGCTCCAGGATGCGGGCCTCTTTGC
This sequence comes from Desulfobacteraceae bacterium, assembly GCA_041310825.1. GTDB lineage: Bacteria > Desulfobacterota > Desulfobacteria > Desulfobacterales > SpSt-501 > SpSt-501. Next base: position 3,232 of record JBFYWX010000004.1, read on the forward strand.
GCGGACTTCGAAAACAGTCAAAGGCGATGCCGCCGATCGTAGCGGTGAACTGCTCGTGGAACACCAGCTTGATGATTTTCATCTCGCCGGACAAGAGATCGATCGCCCGCTTCACCCAGTGTTTGACCTCGTCGTCCAACCCGAAACGCCCTTCCCGGGCACTGTTCCGGACGAGGTAGGGCCTGCCCGCGAGCAGAATGACATCGCCGGCGTCCACGCGAAAGAAATCCGAGGTATCGGCCAGGATGCGCAGGTCTTCCGGCCGGCGGGGAACGTGGATCCAGCGCGAGGCCAAGGCGTGGATATCGGCCGGAGACAACGGTTGGTGAGGAGCCGATTTCGATGGTTGCGGCATGCGGCGGGCTCCCGGTCCGAGGCCAGCGGCGATTCGCTTTTCAGAGCGATCATCAGGCATTTTCCCATCATAGGAAAATTGTCCATCCAAGGCAATACCTGGGGACCGGTTCCGCTCGGGGCAGAAACATGTCCGGGAGAAGTTGATCCGCCGGCGGTCGTTGGTTGGGAGGCAGCCACTTCACCCTTGAAAAATTGACTCATGAAATGCGTGGAGCCGGCCGATAGCCTCTCCAGCGTGGTGATGACCGCGGGAGGCCGTTTCGCATGAAGGACAGACGCCCACAATTCGTCAAGATGAATGCCGTGCGTGAGGAAAACCCACCTTTGCGCGAGGTGGGCTGCCCCGATTACCGCAGATGTCTGAACGAGGCGGCCTACAACAACTTTTGCCTCGACTGCAGCCAGTGTGCCGCCGACGCCCTCCCCCAGGCGCCTGCAATTCCGATCAGGCTCAAAAGCGCTCCGGCAGCCGCGGCCTGCCGCGGTTGACCCGCGCATCCACCGCTTGATGATCTCCTAAGCCTCCTTCCGGAGCGTTGACAGCCGCCGGCGTCTCGTGTAGAACCAGACTAAAATTTATCGACAATATTTCCAGGTGTTTACAAAATATCGGCCCTCTCTGCGGCGGCAGCGCCGCCGCAACCACACCATGATCGTGCGCATTGTGCTGGCGATGGCCCCGTTGGCGGCGGCCCTCTATCCCCTGGCGATCGGCCAGGATGTGAATTGGGATCTGCGCAATTACCATTTCTATAACCCCTACGCTTTCCTGAACGACCGCATGGGCCACGACATCGCCGTTTCCCATGTGGCGACCTACTACAACCCCTTGATGTACGTTCCGTTTTATTGGGCGGTGAACGCACTCCCCCCCAAAGCCGTGGGTTTCCTGCTGGGCCTCCTGCCCGGGTTCAACATCTGGCTGCTCTACGGGATCTGCCGCGAGGCCGTCGATCTCGGCTCACCCCGCCGGAACGCATGGTTCGCTCTGGCAACGGCCGCCGTGGGGATGCTGGGTGTCATGAACCTCGCCGAAATCGGAACCAGCTACGGCGACAATATCCTGAGTCTGCCCGTGCTGACGGCCGTGTGGCTGGTCGTGCGATTCCGGGAGCGTCTCGGGGCCGGCCTGAAGTCCGCCTGGCCGGTCGCCGCCGCCGCGGGCTTCCTCGCCGGAATCCCCTTCGGCCTCAAGCTGCCCTTTGCGGTCTACGCCGTGGCGCTCTGCGCGGCCTTTTTCGGGCTGGCGCTGTCCTGGCGGAGGCGATTCCTACTGGCTTTCATTTTCGGCCTGGGGGTGCTGGCCGGCGCGGTCGCCACCGGCGGGTTCTGGATGCTGGAGATGTGGCAGCGATTTCAGAACCCGGTTTTCCCCTACTTCAATCACTATTTCCAGTCGCCCTGGGGCGCGGCCGGCTCCTATCGTGACGAGCGCTACATCCCGACGACCCTCTTCATGTGGCTGACCTTCCCCATCTGGTTCAACCTCGACCCGATGCAGGTCGGCGAGGTAGGCTTCCGCGACCTGCGCTTTCCCCTGCTGTACGTATTGCTGCCGGCTTTGCTGGTAAAGTCGGTGGGGGGTTGGGTCAAGCGGTCTTCCGGCACCCCGCCGGCATCCGCCGCAGGTTCGGGCCGCCTGCCGGTCACACCTTTTTTCATCGTTTTCATGCTGGTCGCGTTTATCCTGTGGATGAGGCTTTTCGCCGTCTACCGCTACCTGATGGTGGCCGAGATGCTGGTGCCGGTGACGGTGGCCCTGGTGCTGGGGGCCCTGCTTCGCGATCAGCGCCGGCAGGTCCAGGCCGCCCTGGCCGGTTTCACATTGCTCCTCATCACCCTTTCCCCCGGCGATTGGGGGCGCCGGCCCTGGGGGGCCGATTACTTCGGGGTCGAGCCCCCGGCCATTGCGGAGCCGGAGCGCACCCTCGTCCTGATGGCCGGCCACGATGCCATGGCCTACCTGATCCCCTTCTTCCCGCCGCCGGTGCGCTTCCTGCGCATCCAGGGCTACGTCACCGGGCCTTCGGCCGAACCCAACCACACCGACCGCCGGATGCGGGAGATCATCGACCGGCACGAGGGAGCGCTTTTCATCCTGTACCGGGTTTACGAAGAGTGGCACGCCCTGACGGCGCTCGCATCCTATGAATTGGAAGCGGACCCCACGGCCTGCACCCACTTTGTGCCCCGGATCGAGCCCCAGCCGGAGCACCTATTTCACTTCTGCGAAGTAAGAAGGATCCAGCCCCCGCGAAAGGAGATCCGATGAACGACGGCATGACGAACCATCGCGTGGCGGTGATTCTGCCCTGCTACAACGAAGCGGCGGCGATCGGCGATGTCGTGCGCGAGTTCCGCACCGCCCTGCCCCACGCCGTCATCTACGTCTACGACAACAACTCCCGGGACGACACCGCCTTGCGCGCGCGCGAGGCCGGCGCGCTGGTGCGCCGCGAAACCCGCCAGGGCAAGGGCCACGTGGTGCGCCGGATGTTCGCCGACGTCGAGGCCGACATCTACATCCTCGCCGACGGCGACGGCACCTACGATGCGGCGAGCGCCCCGTCCTTCGTGGAAAAGCTCGTCAGCGAGCAACTGGACATGGTGGTCGGCTCGCGACTCACGACGTTTGCGGGCGACGCCTTCCGCCGCGGGCACCGGTTCGGAAACGATCTGCTGACCGGCTTCTTGGGGCTCTGCTTCGGGCGCACCTTCACCGACATTCTCTCCGGCTACCGGGTCTTCTCCCGACGCTTCGTGAAGTCCTTCCCGGCCCTTTCAGTGGGGTTTGAGATTGAAACCGAACTCTCGGTACACGCCCTCGAGCTGCGCATGCCGATCGCCGAGGTGTCAACGGCGTACAAGACGCGCGCGGCCGGCACGGTCAGCAAACTGCGCACCTACCGGGATGGGTTCCGCATCCTCATCATGATCGTGAACCTCTTCAAGGAGGAACGCCCCCTCGCGTTTTTCTCCATCATCGCCGGTGTTCTCGCCCTGAGTGCCGTGGTAGTGGCCTACCCGGTCTTCATCACCTTTTTTGAGACCGGCCTGGTGCCGCGCTTTCCCACGGCGATCCTGGCGACCGGGCTCATGATCCTCGCCTGCCTGAGCCTGACCTGCGGCTTCGTGCTGGACACCGTGACCCACGGGCGCCGGGAAATGAAACGCCTCGCCTACCTGTCCATCCCCCCGCTGGAGAAATAGGCCGCGCCATTCCCGGCATCCTCGCCTGCGGCGCCGGCTGCTCACCTTGGTTGACAGGGGGGCGGCGCATGCATACGCTTTTCATACCCTTACAATCTGATTTTGAATTCCTGGCTAAGCGGCGAGCAGAACCTGAGGGTGCTCGCCGCCCCGATGGGGGCGAACCCGGCGAGGGGGGAATCCACGATGATACCGAGGCTTTTACGGGTGGCGGCGGCGCTTGCACTTCTAAATGCCGGCATCGGTTTCGCCGAGGGACCGGTCGTTCATGTGGAGCCCCTGGTCCAGGAGGCCCTCGAGAGGAACCCGAAGATCATCGCCGCCCGCGAGCGGCACACCGCCCTCATGGAAAAGGTGCCGCAGGCCGGGGCGCTGGATGACCCGATGATCGGCTTCGGCGTGGTGAACCTGCCCAACAACTTCGAGTTCAACGAAGAGGACATGACGGCCAAAGAGGTGGCGATCTCCCAGAAATTTCCGTTCCCGGGCAAGCGGGGCCTGAGCGAGGAGGTCGCCGCCCGGGAGGCCGATGCAGGGGCGGCGGAGATCGAGGAGATCGCCAACCAGGTGGTGAAAGAGGTCAAAACCGCGTTCTACGACCTCTCCCACGTCCACCGGGCCCTGGAGGTGACCCAGCGCAACAAGCGCATTTTAGAGGAGCTGGCCAAGATCACCCGGACCCGCTATTCCCTCGGCCTGGGCATCCAGGAGGACGTGATCCGCATCCAGGTGGAGATCTCCAAAATGCTCGATGAGCTCCTCATGCTCGAGCAGCGCAACCGCTCACTGGCAGCCCGGCTCAATTTCCTTCTGAATCGGCCGCCGAAAAGCCCGGTGGGGCGGCCCGCGCAGTTCTTCTTCAGGCCCGCCCGCTTCTCCATCGAGGAGCTCCAAGAGCAGGCGGCGACCGATAACCCCATGCTTCTCGCCCTGCGGCGGGAGATCGCGGCCCGCGGCAAAAACATCGATCTGGCACGGCGGGATTATTTCCCGGATGTCAGTCTCAGGTTCGCCTACGGCCAGCGGGACGATCGGCTGGACATGCTGACCGGCATGGTCGAAATGAACATTCCCATTTTCGTCGCCTCCAAGCAGGAGCGCCGGCTGGCCGAATCCTATGCCGCTCTTCGCTCCACCCAGGCGAAATACGACAGCGCCCACAGCGAGCTCCTCTACATGATCGCCGACACGGGGTCGATGGCCGAACGCTTAGAGAAGCGGGTGGCGCTCTTCCGCACGGGGATCATCCCCCAGGCGCGGCTGCAGCTCGACACGGCCCTGAGTGCCTACATGGTCGACAAGGCCGACTTCATGACCCTGCTCGACAGCCGCATGCGGCTTTACCGCTATGAGCTCGATTTCCACGAGGCCCTGACCGAGTACGAGAGGAGCCTGGCCGCCCTGGAGGCGGCCGTGGGCAGGACCCTGCCCCGGGAGGAGGCACAACAATGACGCACCGGCCATGGACGCTCCTCCTTCTGGCGACGGCACTCTGGGCCCTCCCCGGGTCCGCCCAGGCCCAGCAGCCGCAGGGCCACAGCGCGCATTCCCACCCGCCGGCCGCCAAGGGCGACGACCTCGACGAGCTGCGCGGGCTGACCATGGAGGCCCTGCAAAAGAAGGGCAACATCCGGGAGGTCGCGCCGGGCTCCGTTCACATTTCCCCTGAACGCCAACAGCTGATCGGGGTCCGGTTCGGGACGGTCGCGAAGCAGCCGCTTCAGAAAGTCATCCGCACGGTGGGCCGAATCGAGACCGACGAAAAGCGCATCGGCATCGTCTCCCCCAAAATCGGCGGCTGGATCGAGGAGCTCTACGTCGACTTCACCGGCCGGTTCGTGCGTGCGGGTGAGCCGCTATTGACGATTTACAGCCCCGAGCTCGTCGCCACCCAGGAGGAGTACCTGCTGGCCCTCACGGCCAAGCGCGACTGGGCGAAAAGCCCCTTTGCCGAAATCGCCGAGGGTGGCAACCTGCTGGCGGAATCCGCCCGCCGCCGGCTGAGGCTCTGGGACATCAGCGACGCCCAGATCCAGGCGCTCGAAGAGAGCCGCGAGCCGAAGAAGACCCTGACCCTCTACAGCCCCTTCACCGGCCACGTGCTCGAGAAAATGGTCAACAAAGGGCAGTTCGTCGATGCCGGCATGGCCCTGTTTAAAATCGCCGACCTCTCGGTCGTCTGGCTCATCGCCGATATCTACGAATACGAGCTGCCGGCCATCCGCCTGGGGCAGGCGGCCACGATCCGGATGGCCTACTTCCCGGGGGAGAGCTTCACCGGCAAGGCCATTTACATCTACCCCACGCTCGACCCTCAGACCCGGACCGCCCGGGTCCGCTACGAGTTCGCCAACCCCCAGGGCAAACTCAAACCGGAGATGTTCACCACGGTGGAAATCCTGGTGCGCCTGGGCGAGCGGCTGGCGGTGCCGGAAGGGGCGGTGATCGACACCGGGGTGCGCCAGGTGGTCATCGTCGACCGGGGAGCGGGCACCTTCGAGCCGCGCGAGGTGCGGTTGGGGGTCCAGGCCGGCGAGGTCTTTGAAGTCCTCGAGGGCCTCGCGGCCGGGGAGCGGGTGGTGACCAGCGCCAACTTCCTCATCGACTCGGAGTCCAAGCTCAAGGAAGCCGTCGGCGGCATGGGACATCAGCACTAGCCATGATCGAAAAGGTCATCGAGAGCTGCGCAAAAAACCGCTTCCTGGTGTTCGCGGCGGTGCTGCTGCTGACCCTGGGCGGGGCGGCGGCGTTGAGGAACATCCCCCTCGACGCGGTGCCGGACATCTCCGATGTCCAAGTGATCATCTATACGCCCTGGGAGGGCCGCAGCCCGGACCTGATCGAGGATCAGGTCACCTACCCGATCGTCACCGCCCTGATCTCGGCCCCCCGGGTCAAGACCGTGCGCGGCTTTTCGGACTTCGGCTTCTCCTTCGTCTACGCCATCTTCAAGGACGGCACCGACATCTACTGGGCGCGCTCCCGGGTCTTGGAATACCTGCAGCAGATAACGGGGCGTCTGCCCGAGGGGGCGGTACCCGTCTTGGGGCCGGATGCGACGGGGGTCGGCTGGGTCTTCACCTACGCCCTGGTGGACGAGAGCGGCCGCCACGACCTCGCCTTCCTGCGCACCCTGCAGGACTGGTACATTCGCTACGCGCTCGCCAGCGTCGAGGGGGTGGCGGAGGTCGCCAGCGTGGGCGGCTTCGTCAAGCAGTACCAGGTCAACATCGACCCTAACCGCCTCTCGGCCTACGGGCTCTCCATCCGCGACGTGATGGAGCGCATCCGGATGTCCAACAACGACGTCGAAGGCCGGCTGATCGAAATGGCCGGAAGGGAGTACATGGTGCGCGGCCGGGGCTACATCAAGTCCCCCGCTGACATCCAGTCGATCGTGGTGGGCAGCAAAGGCGGGACCCCGGTGCTGCTCAAGGAGGTCGCGAACGTCGCCCTCGGCCCCGACATCCGCCGCGGGATCGTGGAGCTCGACGGCCGCGGGGAGGTGGCGGGCGGGATCGTGGTGATGCGCCACGGCGAAAATGCCCTCAACGTGATCAATGCCGTCAAGGAGCGGATTTCCCAAATCTCTTCGGGCCTGCCGGAGGGGGTGCGCATCGTCCCGACCTACGACCGCTCCGAGCTGATCCGCCGCTCCATCGACAACCTGCAGCGGACCCTGATCGAAGAGATCGTGGTGGTGAGCCTCGTGGTGATCTTCTTCCTGTTTCACTTCCGCTCGGCCTTCGTGCCGATCATCACCCTGCCGATCGCCGTCCTGATCGCCTTCATCCCCATGTATTTCCTGCAGATCACCTCCAACATCATGTCGCTCGGCGGCATCGCCCTTTCGATCGGGGTCCTGGTGGACGCCTCCATCGTCATGGTGGAAAACGGCTACCGCCATCTCGCCGAGGGAACGGATGAGGACCGGAAAAACAGCACCGCCACCATCATCCGCGCCTGCCAGCAGGTGGGCCGGGCCATCTTCTTCGCCCTGATCATCATCATCGTCTCCTTTGTGCCGGTCTTCATGCTGGAGGCCCAAGAGGGGCGGTTGTTCCGGCCGCTCGCCTTCACCAAAACCTTTGCCATGGTCGCCTCCTCCATCCTCGCCATCACCCTAGTTCCGGCCTTGATGACGATCTTTCTGAAGGGCCGGCGGCTCACACCGGAGGCCGCCAACCCGGTCTCGCGCTCTCTGAAACGCCTCTACGAGCCCGTCATCCGCGGGGTGCTGCGGTTCCGGAAGAGCGCTCTTCTGGTCAGCTTTCTGCTCGTGCCGCTCAGCATCGGACTGGCCCTTCGCATCGGCAGCGAGTTCATGCCGCCGCTCTACGAGGGCACCATCTTCTACATGCCGGTCACGAGCCCGGGTATCTCCGTCACCGAGGCCGGCCGGCTTCTCGCCGCACAGAACCGAATTCTGAAAAGCTTCCCCGAGGTCGACACCGTGTTCGGCAAGGCCGGACGAGCCGAGACCGCCACCGACCCCGCCCCCTTCAGCATGATGGAGACCACCGTCCAGCTCAAGCCCAAAAGCGAATGGCGCACGGTGGCAAAGGACTACACGTGGCTTCCCGAGTGGCTGCGCCCGGCCGCCGCGGCGATTTTCGGCGCCGAGCGCCCTCTGACCTATGAGGAGCTGGTGGAGGAGATGGACCACCGGATGCAGTTCCCGGGTCTTCAAAATGCCTGGACGATGCCCATCCGCGCGCGGATCGACATGCTGAGCACCGGCATCCGCACCCCGGTGGGGATCAAGGTCTTCGGGCCCGATCTTGAGAGAATCCAGGCGCTCGGGATTGAGATCGAAGGCATCCTCAAGGAGGTGCCCGGCACGCGCAGCGTCTACGCCGAGCGGGTGGCGGGGGGCTACTTCATCGACATCGACATCCGGCGCGAGGCGATCGCCCGCTACGGGCTGACCGTGGGCGAGGTCCAGGAGGTGATCCAGTCGGCCATCGGCGGGATGAACGTCACCCGCACCGTCGAGGGCCGCGAGCGCTACCCGGTCAACGTGCGCTACCCGCGCGAGCTGCGCGACGACATCGAGAAGCTGAAGCGCATCCTGGTGCCGGCGCGGATGGGCGGGGGCGCCCCGATGGGGGCGGGCGGAGCGGCCGGCGCGGGGCTGGCCCATATCCCCCTCGCCCAGCTGGCCGACATCCGGGTGACCACCGGGCCGGCCATGATCCGGGATGAGGATGCCATGCTCGCCGGCTACGTCTTCATCGACGTCACCGCCCGGGATATCGGCGGCTACGTGGAGGAGGCCAAGCGGGCGATTCAAGAGCGGCTGACGCTCCCGTCCGGCTATTTTCTCACCTGGAGCGGCCAATATGAATTCCAACTGCGCGCCAAGGAGCGGCTCAAAATCCTGCTGCCGGTCGTCTTTTTCGTGATCTTCATTCTGCTTTACCTGACCTTCCACTCCCTGTCCGAGTCGGTCATCCTGATGGTGGCCGTCCTCTACGCCATGACCGGCGGGGTGATCCTGCAGTACCTGCTCGGCTACCACTTCAGCGTCGCCGTCTGGGTGGGCTACATCGCCCTTTACGGCATCGCCGTCGAGACCGGGGTCGTGATGATCATCTACCTGCACGAGGCTCTCGACCGGCGTCTCAAGCAGGGGGCGATCGGCCCGCAGGACATTCTGGAGGCCACCGTCGAGGGCTCGGTGCTGCGGCTGCGGCCGAAAATCATGACGGTAGGCACCACCCTCATCGCCCTGCTCCCGATCATGTGGTCCTCCGGGGTCGGTGCGGACGTCATGAAGCCGATCGCCACTCCCATCATCGGCGGGGTCCTCACCTCGACCATCCATGTCCTCATCATCACCCCGCTGATTTTCGCCATGGTGAAGGAGCGGGCGCTCCGGCGCGGGCGGCTGCATCCTTCCGGGAAGTGAGATCGACCGCAGTCGCTGCGGATGGGGCCGCAACGCACGAGAGGAGAATCGATCATGAAAATAATGCACCGGTTATATGTGATCGTTGCCGCCCTTTTTTTTCTGGCCCCTGCCCCGGCGTGGACCCAGCACACTCACGGCCACGGGTCGAGCGGGGGCGGCATGAAGATGGACACCCGCGAGGTGCTGGTGGAGGGCCTCAAAGTCACCTTCCAGATCATGGCCAACGCCGAGCACCGCAAAATGCTCAAGGACATGAAGATGAAGGACGACATCGAGACGGACACCACCCACAACGTGACGGTGACCCTGACCGATCCGGCAACGCAGAAACCGCTCACCGACGCCGCCCTCAGCATGAAGGTGGTCGACCCCACGGGCAAGGACCAGATCAAGCGTCTGAAATACGAAGGGTCGATGAAAAGCTACGACGCCTATTTCAACCTGCCGGACAAGGGGAAATATGAACTGCTGGTTCTCATCCGGCAGGGGGACCGGCGCACCACGGCCGGAGTCTACTACGACCTAAAGTAGAAAGCATCAATCCGCCGGCGGTCCTGAGCGGCCTGCACCGTCAGGTCTGCTTGACGGCCGCCATTGGGGCAGGCAGTGGACACTCGGCCGCATACCCGACGCCGGCCGGGGCCGCGGTGATTCCGCCGCCGTGCGAGAGCACCTCGAAGTCCGGATAGGCCACCCCTGCGTGTTCGCTGATGTCGAGTCCCTCGAGTTCCTCCTCGGGGGAAACGCGCAAGCCGACGGTCTTGGCGATAACCTTGAACAGAACGAAGGCCGTGGGGAACACCCACAGGAAGCAGGCGGCGACCCCCAGGGCCTGGACGCCGACCTGGCCCCAATCGAGCCCGTTCACATGGAAAAGACCCGCCGCCAAGGTACCCCAGGCGCCGTTGACGGCATGCACCGAGATCGCCCCGACGGGATCGTCGACCCGCAGCCGCTCGAAGAAGAGCACGGAAATAACGACGAGCACGCCGGCGGCGGCCCCGATCAGAAGAGCGCTGAGCGGGGTCACGGTCGCGCAGGGGCTCGTGATCGCCACCAGACCGGCCAGGGCCCCGTTCAAGCTCATGCCGATCTCCGGCTTGCCGAACTTGACCCATGAGGTGGCCATGGCCAGCACGCACCCCGCCGCCGCGGCCAAGTTGGTGTTGACAAAAATCAAGGCAATGTCCTTGTTGGCGGCCGTGGTGGAACCGGGGTTGAACCCGAACCAGCCCAGCCAGAGAATGAACACCCCAAGGGCCGCCAGCGGCATATTGTGGCCCAGGATCGGGCGGATTTTCCCCTCCTTGGTGTATTTGCCGAGCCGAGGGCCCAATACCAGGGTACCGGCCAAGGCCGCCCAGCCGCCGACGGAGTGCACCACGGTCGAGCCGGCAAAATCGTTGAAGCCAAGGGACTCGAGCCAGCCCTTGCCGTTCAGAAGTCCGCCCCAGGCCCAGCTGCCGAAGATCGGGTAGATCAGGGCCGAGATGACGACGCTGTAGATCAGGTAACCGACGAATCTGGTGCGCTCGGCCATGGCGCCCGAGACGATGGTGGCCGCCGTGGCCGCGAACACCACCTGAAACATCCAGAAAGCCAGCACCCAGGGGTCCCCCCCGGGGGTGAAGTCGCTCAGGAAGAAGCCCGATGTCCCGAACCAACCCGTGCGGCTGGTGCCGAACATCAGCCCGAAGCCGACGGCCCAGAAGGCGATGGAGCCGGCGCTGAAATCCATCATGTTCTTCATCATGATGTTGATGGCGTTCTTGGCCCGGGTGAAGCCGGTTTCGACCATAGCGAAGCCGGCCTGCATGAAGAAGACCAGGGCGGCGGCCACCAGGGTCCAGAGGTAGTTCGCGTGGGTCTGGACCAGATCGATGGCCGTTTTGTTGGACTCGAGGCTGAGGGGCTCATCTCCGGCCCACACCCGTGCGGCGCTCGCCAACAGGATCACGGCGGAAAGGACTGTCTTTTTCATGAGTAACTCTCCTTGCTTGAATGGATTGATGTCACCTTTTATGGGCCGGGAGCCTCACAGCGCATCCCGACCGGTTTCTCCCGTCCGAATCCGAACCACCTCTTCCAGCGGCGTCACGAAAATCTTCCCGTCCCCGATTTTGCCGGTGTTGGCCGTGCAGCGGATCAGTTCGATCACCTGCGGGGCCTGGGCGGAATCCACGACGACCCCGATATGAATCTTCGGAACCAGGTCGACTTGATACTCGGCGCCCCGGTAGACCTCCTTGTGACCACGCTGGCGGCCGAACCCCTTGACCTCGGTGATCGTCATGCCGTTCACACCGATTCTGTTCAGAGCCGACTTGACCTCATCCAGCTTGAATGGTTTGATGATGGCTTCAATTTTTTTCATTGATCCCTCTCCCC
>JBFYWX010000007.1:0-6447 GCA_041310825.1 Desulfobacteraceae bacterium
TGATGGAGATTGCGGCGACGGCGAACATCCGCCTGCTCGAGATGGGGGAGGCGGAATTCAAGAAGCTGGCGGAGCTGGACCCCTCCTACTCTCTCACGACGATTCCGGCGGGGACCTACAAAGGGGTCGACTACGATGTGCGCACCGTGGCCTCGCCGGTGCTGGCCTATGCGACCGATGACCTCCCCGAGGAGTTGGCCTATAACCTCACGAAAGCCTTCTGGCAGAACAAGGCGATCATCATCGAGGCCCACGCCATCGGGAAAGGGCTGGACATCAAGGGGGTCGGAAACGGGGTGGCCAAAGTCCATCCGGGCGCGTTGCGGTACTACAAGGAAGTCGGGGTCGAGATACCGGCCGCGATGAAATAGATGGAGCTCCTCCATCGCCTGATTGCATGGGTGGTCCTTGGCATCTCGGTGCTGCTGGCGCTCTTTTCCCTTTTTCTCCCGATCTACGCCTTCATCCCGAACCTGATCGAGCGGGCCGTCCACCTGGGGCTGGTCTTTCCCCTCGTCTTTCTGGCGAGGGGCAAAGCCGCGCGCTCCCGGCAGCTTTTACTCAATATCCTCCTCGCCGCCCTCGGGGTCTTTCTCTGCCTCTATATCATCGTCGATTTCGAGGGGATCCTGGAGCAGTACGGCATCGTGAGGAATCAGACCCAGGTGGTCCTGGGCGTCCTCATGGTCCTGCTCGTCCTCGAGGCGGCCCGCCGGATGATCAAGCCCGTTCTTCCCACGATCACGCTCCTTTTCCTTCTCTATGCCCTCCTGGGACACCACATCCCCGGCTTCTTCGGTCATGTGAAATATGACCTGTCCCAGGTGGTGGGGCTGCTCTATCTGACCACGGGGGGGATCTGGGGGCAGCTCACGGGGATCTCCGCCAACATCATCGCCATTTTCGTCCTCATGGGGGCGTTCATCGGGTCTACCGGCGGAGGGACCGGGTTCATGCAAATCTCCCTGCGCCTGGCGGGACGATCGAAAGGGGGACCCGCCAAGGTCGCCACGGTGGCAAGCGCCCTGTTCGGGAGCATCTCGGGCAGCGCCTCGGCCAACGTGGTCACCACCGGGGCGTTCACCATTCCGATGATGAAGCGCCTCAAGTTCCGCCCCCCCTTTGCCGCGGCGGTCGAAGCGGTGGCATCCACGGGCGGCCAGATTATGCCCCCCATCATGGGCGCCGGCGCCTTCATCATGGCCGAGCTGACCGAGACCCCCTACCTGACGATCGCCGTTTCCGCGAGCCTTCCCGCGGTTTTGTATTTCGCCACCTGTTGGATCGGGATCCATTTTTTTGCCACGCGGGACGGTCTGCACGGCCTTGCCGCCCACGAGCTCCCGGGCCGGCGCGAAACCCTATTGGCCAGCAGCTTTTTCATCATCCCGTTCGCCGTCCTGCTCTTTTTTCTTTTCAACTTCTACACACCCCAGTATTCCGCCTTCTGGGCCACGGTGAGCACCCTTCCGCTGGCCTTCTTCAATGCACAGTGGCGGTTCGACCGGTCGTTTCTCAAAAAAATCAGGGGGGCGGTCGAGGAGGGCGCCTCCCAGATCGCGATGATTGCGAGCATCTGCGCCTGCGCCCAGATCATCATTGCCATCCTTTCCTACACGGGGCTCGGGGTGAAGATCTCCACTTTCATCCTCGACCTGAGCGGGGGGCACCTTTTTTTGGCCCTGGTGCTGACCATGGTCACCTGCATCATCCTGGGCATGGAGGTGCCGACGACGGCCGCCTACATCATGGCGGCGGTGGTTGCGGCGCCGGTTCTGGTCAAAATGGGCATTCACCCGCTGGCCGCCCATCTGTTCATTTTCTATTTCGCCATCCTCTCGGCGATCACCCCCCCGGTCTGCGGGGCCGTGTACATCGCCTCGGGCATGGCCGGCGCCGATTGGATCGAGACGACCCGCTACAGCCTGCGTCTGAGCTACGCCGCTTTTTTGATGCCGTTCGTATTTGTTTACGACCCCTCGCTGCTCTTCATCGGCGACAGTTGGGCGGCTACGGCGGGGTGTATTTTCCGAACGGGGATGGCCATGCTGTTTTTAAGCGCGGGGTTCATCGGCCAGCTGAAAGGCGGGCTAAAACCCGCCGGCCGGGTCCTTCTCATGGCGCTGGGGCTGCTCTGGATCGTGCCCTATATGATCTTGGATCTCCTGGCCCTGGTCGGATCCGTGCTCGTGCTCCTGGATCGGAAGATTCTCTATCGCGATGACCGTCCGCCGGCCGGGGCGCCCGAACCGGTGCCCCTCGGCGGCGGAGGGGAAAACAGGGCCCGGTGAGGGGCACCCGCATCGGTCGAGGGCGGCCTCGGGGGGTTGAATCGGGAAGCGGATGGAAAATCGAAAAGATAGGGCAATGGACAGAGCCTTCGTATGCGTGGCCAAGGGGGACGACCCCTATCGGACCGCCGCCGAGCTCCTTGCGCGCTTTCCCGTTTCAGATCTCGCGGGCAAGCGGGTCTTGATCAAGCCGAACGCGGCCCGCATGGCGGCGCCGGGGGAGGGCGCGACCACCCATCCCGGGGTTGTCGCCGCGATCGTCGATTTCCTGAAGCGGATGCGGGCGCGGGAGATCATCATCGGAGAGAGCTGCATTTTAGGGGTGGAGGCGCCCGCGGCGTTTCGAAAAACCGGCCTGGAAGCGGTGGCCCGGGAAAAGAACGTGCCCCTTCTCGATCTGGACCGGCTGGACCCCATGGAGATCCCGATCCCCCGGGGAAAGCTCCTGCAGAAGATCACGGTCTCCTCCATTGTGAAGAAGGTCGATCTCATCGTCTCGGTCCCGGTCATGAAGACCCACATGCACACCCGGGTCACACTCGGGATCAAAAACATGAAGGGGCTCCTCTATAAGCGCGAGAAGGCGAGATTCCATCATCTGGCGGCAGCCCCGGAGGTCACGCACGGCGAGAAAGAGCTGGAGGTGGCGATCGCCGAGATGGCGACGGTGCTTGCCCCGCATTTGGTGGTGATCGACGGGACGGTCGGCATGGAGGGCATGGGGCCGGGTTACGGAAAAGCGAAGAAAATGGGCGTCGTGGTGGCCGGCGCGAACGCCCCGGCCGCCGACGCGGTCGCCGCCCGGCTGATGGGGTTCGATCCTCGGGAGATCCCGCACCTGCGGCTGTGTCATGAATTCGGAGTGGGTGAAATCCGTTTGGACCGACTATCCGTGGATCCCCCCGATTTCATCCGATGGGAAGACCCCTTTGAACCGCCGCCGGCCAAAATTTCCATTTCCTATCCCGATGTGGCGGTTTACGATCGCGGGTCCTGCAGCGCCTGCCTTTCCACGTTGATGGTTTTTCTCAAGGAACAGCGGCACCAGCTGGATGACTACCGCCTGCAGGACCATAAGTTCCACGTGGGCATCGGCAAGCACCTTCAAGACGTTCCGGAGGGGACCGTGCTGCTGGGCAACTGCGCCCGCCCGCTCAAGGACAGGGGCCTATTCATTCAGGGCTGCCCGCCGATATCGTCCCAGATTCTCGCGGTGCTGCAGCGCCAGAAGGGCAGGAAAAAGAAGAGGGGCCGTGAATCTTAGAGTTGCCTATCTGGGCCCCCCCGGGACCTTCAGCCACGAGGCCGCCCTCACGTTTTTCCCGGCCGGGGTCGAGTTGGTTCCCGGCCGCACGGCCGGCGAGGTCCTGCGGTGTTACCGGCAGGAGAAGACCGAACTGGCCATTCTCGCCATCGACACCTCCCTCTGCGGGACGGTGGGGGCGAACCTCGATGAAATCGCAACTCTCGACCGGGTGCGGATCATCGGAGAGACCGTCATCGCGGTTCACCACCAGCTGGCGGCGAGGGCCGAGGTGAGCATCCCCGGCATCATAAGCGTGTCGGCCCATCCCAAGGCGTTCGAAGAATGTGAGCTCTGGCTGGCCCGGCATCTGCCGGACACCATAAGAATCCCGCTCCCCTCATCCGCCGCAGCGGCCGCGCAAGCGAGCGTGGACGCCTCCGGCCGAACGGCGGCCATTGCCTCGAAGACGGCGGCGGATCTCTATCGCCTGAAGATCCTCGCGGCGGATATCGAAAATGCCCCCCTGAACACCACCCGCTTCTGGGTTTTGGGGCGGGATAGCCCCCCGCCGACGGGGCGCGATAAAACGACCCTGCTCGTCACGGGCGATCTGAATGCGGCGCTCTCGAAATTGGTGAACGCGCAGATTGAGATCCTGTCGATCCATGAGCGTCCCGCCGGGGGAAAGATAGACGCCCGGTGCTACTTTTTGGACACGGCCGGGCACGCCCAGGCACCCGCTTTTTCCCATCTCCTTCAGAATTTTCCGGAAGGCCGATGGCTGGGGTCCTATCCGCGGGCATGAGGCCGCCGCCACGCTGAGGAAAGGGCAACGTCAGGGGTGAACCGGCATCGACGCGCCGAATCGCTTGATGCCCGATAACGGGAGCCTCCGGTAGGGGCGGGCGGTCCGTTGACCGGAGATCCTCCTTCTGATAGCCTCTTCGTATGCCACTTGATCTCGAGAATTTCAAAGCCGCGTATACGCAATGGGTTGAGGAGGGCTTGTCCGAATTCCAGGCCGGCAACGTGCTGGAGGTCGTCAAGCGCTACCCGCTGATCGTCAGCGAAGATGTGCCCTGGACGCCCTATCGGGGTTCTCCCTCGGAGCAGACCATCGCCCTCGTCACCAGCGGCGGCCTGTATCTCAAGGGCCGCCAGCCGCCCTTCGACACCACCTCGATTCACGGCGACCCCTCGTTCCGCGAAATCCCGAAGAGCGCCCGGCAGGAAGACTTCGGCATTGCGCACGCCCACTACGATCACAGCCTGGCGGAGCAGGACATCAACGTCATTTTCCCCCTCCAGCGGTTGCTCGAACTGGAAAGCGATAAGATCATCGGCAAGGTGGCCGAGACCCACTACAGCTTCAGCTATGTAAACGATGTCGTGAGCTTGGTCACCGATTCGGTTCCGAGCCTTTTGCGAAAGCTTAAAACCGCCGCGGTCGACATCCTCCTGCTGGTGCCGGTCTGACCCAAGTGCCATCAGACCGTGGGTCTGATCCAGCGGATGGCCGAGGAGGCAGGGTTCGTCACGATTTCTATGGGCAACGATGCCGAACGGATGGCCAGAATCAAGCCCCCGAGGGCACTGCGGGTCAAGTTCGGCCGCGGCAGCATGTTCGGGGAACCGGGGAATGTGGAGCGCCAGCGGCGCATTGTCATGGATGCATTGGAGGCCTTGGGGACCATGGCGGTCCCGGGCACGATTCGGGAATTGCCCTACCCATGGAGGCGTCCGGATTAACCAGTCGCTCTGGCCGCATGCGCCTTCCATCTCCCGCGCCCTCATTGCGCGGCTTTGGCACGACAGCCCCCGCAACGCCATCAAAATTTACGGCCACCGCCCAAGGACCACCATGCACATCGACACCGTCACCATCCGGCCGGAACAGTTCCCGGTGCCGGATGCCTACCCCTTCAGCATACCCGCCCTGGCCGGAACGCATGAGATCCGCATGGATGCCCCGGTCACCTTTTTCATGGGCGAGAACGGCACCGGAAAATCGACCCTGCTGCAGGCTATCGCCAGGCGTTGCCACATGCATATCTGGGACGGCGCGGAGCGTGGGCGCTACCGGCTTAACCCGTACGAAGAGGATCTCCACCACTATATCAGCGTGCGGTGGACCGCCGGCCGCGTGCCGGGATCTTTTTTCTCGGCCGACATTTTCAGGAATTTTGCTCAGAACCTCGATGAATGGGCCTCCATGGACCCGGGCGTGCTGCAGTATTTCGGGGGCGCCTCGCTGCTCACCCAATCGCACGGGGAGTCCCTCATGTCCTTTTTCCGGTCGCGCTATGCGATCGCGGGGCTCTACCTGCTCGACGAGCCCGAAACCGCGCTCTCGCCGCGGCGGTGCATCGAGCTGCTCCGCCTGTTGCGGGACCTGGGCCGAAAAGGACACGCGCAGTTCATCGTTGCCTCGCACTCCCCGCTGCTTCTGGCCTGTCCGGGGGCAACGATTTATTCGTTCGACCGTGCGCCGGTGGAAAGGTGCGCCTACGAGGCGACCGACTATTTCAGAGTCTACCGGGAGTTTCTGAATAACCGCGCGGCGTATGTGGCCGGTTGAACATGCTTCCGTATTATTAACCGTCTCGAGATTGAACCGACATGCTCCGTAAAATCTCCGCTGGCCCCTCTTTGTCAAAGAGGGATTTCCCCTCCCTTTGAAAAGGGAGGCCGGGCGGGATTTTCGGGGAGTGTCCTGACAATTATTAGGTCCTCAAAAACCACCGCAAAGATAAGCCCGTGCCGCAACCCAACCCGGAACACATTCGTGAATTGGCCGAGCTCGTGAACTCCAGCCCCTTTCCGGCGCACATGTCCATGCGCTTGGTTTCAATCGCATTCGACCAAGCGGTGCTGGAGCTGAAAACGGCTCCCCACCATTTGCAAGCGTAT
>JBFYWX010000010.1:0-6639 GCA_041310825.1 Desulfobacteraceae bacterium
TACACGGTTCCTTTCAACAACGAGTGAACCGCCGTGGACGGGTACGTGTACCGCTCCGCTGTGAACGTGTACGCCGAATGGATGCTTGGTGTTCGGTTGATCTGTCTAAATTTTAGGCATTATAGCGCATTATAGGCATTGCCTATCCTACTCCGACTTTACATTTCTCTGGCCCCTCGCGAGCGCCTGTGGTAAAAACAGGCACACAGGCGTTCTGCTCCCATGGGTGTTGCCGGGGGCGGATGGATGTCGGAACCCTCTTCCGCTTGAGCCCTCGACGGCCATGTCGATACGAACCGTGCTCGTTCTCGGGATGCTGGCGGTGGCCCTCATCCCGGCCGCCCTGATCGGAGCGATCGGGGTCACCAGCATCAACACGAGCGTGCGCAGCGAAGCCCAGTCCCGGGTCAACCAGGACCTGGAAATCGTGGCGGCGAGCTACCGCGAGCAGGCGGCGCGCCTGGCCTATTCCCTCGAAAGCGCCTCCGGCCGGATCTCCTTCGCCCCGGGCGGGCTGGCCGAGACCCTTGCCGCCATCCGGCGCGAGCTCGATCTCACCGTTCTCAATATCTGCGACAGCGACGGGCGGCCGATCGCCGGCACGTTCTCCGACCCGGAGCGGCGCATCCCGATCGAGCGCGACCCGGTGCTGCGAAAAGCGCTCGAGGGCAAAACGGCCTGGGGCACCGTGGTCCTCGATGCCGGGCGCCTGAAGCTCGAGGGCGGGGCCGCGCTCCAGAACGCGGCCGTGGTGTTCGGCGCGGAGGGGGCCGGGGAGCCGGTCATTCGCTCGGCGCTGCTGTGGTGGGTGGCCTGCCCGATCAGCGACGACTCCGGTCGGGTGACGGCGCTGATCTACGGCGGTCGGATGCTGAATTTCAACTTCGGTCTGGTCGACCACCTGCGCGACACGGTCTTCAGCGAGAAGGACTTCCGGGGCAAGCCCCGGGGCACCGTGACGATTTTCCTGGGCGATGTGCGCGTTGCGACCAACGTCCTCACCCAGCACAGCACCCGGGCGATCGGCACCCGGGTCTCGGAATCCGTCCGGCACACCGTTCTCGCGAACGGGGCGAACTACATGGGCGAGGCGTTGGTCGTGGACGCCTGGTACCTGAGCGCCTACACGCCCCTGCGGGACCCCTCCGGGATGACCATCGGCATGATTTACGTCGGGCTGCTGCGCGATCCCTACGACGACCTCCAGAACCGCCTCATCGCCCGCTTTCTCATCCCCGTGGCCGCGGTCGGGCTGATTGCCGTCCTGGCGGCCCTTCTGATCGTGAACCGGATTACCCGCCCGGTGCTGGCCCTCAACCAGTCCGCCGCCCGGCTGGCGAGCGGGGACCTTGACCACGCGGTCGCCATTCCGCACACCTACCGGGAATTGAAGAGCCTCTCCGCTGCGTTTGCCGACATGTGCACCGCCATCCGCAAGCGGGACCAGGAGCTGCGTGCCCGTAACGAAGAGCTCAGCCTGGCCAACCTCAAGCTGGAGCAGTCCAGCCGCAACTACATGCAGACCCTGGGGTTCGTGACCCACGAGCTCAAGGCGCCGCTCGCCGCCATTCAGATGTTGATCGCCACCATGGTGGAGGGCTACCTCGGCCAGGTCTCCCCCCAGGTCTCGGACTTTTTCTCCCGCATCCAGCGCAATTGCGCAGAGCTCCAGGATATGGTGCGCGACTACCTGGACCTCTCGCGGCTGGAGCGCGGCGAGCTCTCCGCGGTCACGTCCCCCATCGATCTGTCCAAGAGCGTCGTGGAGATGGCGGTGGACCGGACGGCGGTTTTCTTCGGCTCCCGCAACATCGACCTTAAGGTGAGCTGCCCGGGGGAGCTGCCGGTGGTGGCCGACCCGGGGTTGCTGCGCATCGTCCTCACCAATTTTCTCACCAACGCCGCCAAGTACGGGCGCGAGAACGCCGCGGCGCACCTTACTGTGACAGCGGAGAACGGGACTGTCACGATGAGCGTCTGGAACGAGGGGGCGGGGTTTCCGCCGGCGGAGGCGGTCCGCCTCTTCGACAAGTTCTACCGCGTCCGGGACGCCGGCACCCACAGCACGCGCGGGAGCGGGATCGGGCTCTTCACGGTGAAGCGGATCGCCGAGCTCCACGGCGGCCGGGTCTGGGCCGAGTCCGAGCCCGGCGCCTGGGCCGCCTTCCACTTCAGCTTCCCGGCGGTTCCGCCGGCGGCGGGATGAGCATGGGCCCTTGCGGCACACTCTCGGATCGCGGCCGGAGGCGCCGTTTTTTGGAAGCCCGACAGAAAGCAGTTGCACCCCTGCCGGAATCTGTGTACTAGCATGACCTGCGGCCCGGCGCGGCGCTGCCGGCTCGATGATGGCCGCGCACGGACTGGAACGGGACGCCCCATGCTACTGGAAACTCAGGTCGGGAAGAAGCTGCGCGATTTGAAGCGTCGTCTGAAGCAGGAAAACCCGGTCCTCGAGCATGTCGTCGACAGCTTCCGCGAACTGGACCGCATCAGCCGCCGCCTCGGTCTGCTCGACCCCCACCACTCCCACGCCGACCGCACCTCCTGGTGGCCGCTCATCTCGGTGCTGGGGGTCTACTCCTCCGGCAAATCGAGCTTCATCAACCATTTCCTCGGCCACCGGCTGCAGGCCGTGGGCAACCAGGCCGTGGACGACAAGTTCACGGTCATCTGCTTCAACGACGAGCCCTCGGTGCGCGTGCTGCCGGGTCTGGCCCTTGATGCCGACCCCCGGTTCCCCTTTTACCGTATGAGCCGGGCGATCGAGGAGGTGGCGCAAGGCGAAGGGCGGCGGATCGATGCCTACCTTCAGCTCAAAACCTGCCCGAGCGAGTCCGTGCGCGGCAAGATCCTGATCGACTCCCCCGGGTTCGACGCCGACGCGCAACGCACGTCCACACTAAGAATCACCGACCACATCATCGACCTTTCCGACCTCGTGCTGGTGTTCTTCGATGCCCGCCACCCGGAGTCGGGCTCGATGCAGGACACCCTGGAGCATCTGGTGCGGCGCGCGGTCGGCCGCCGGGACTCGACTAAGTTTCTCTACGTCCTGAACCAGATCGACGCGACCGCCCAGGAGGACAACTCCGATGAGGTCTTCGCCGCCTGGCAGCGGGCGCTGGCCCAGTCCGGGCTCACGGCCGGCCGCTGCTTTGCCGTCTACATTCCGGAGCAGGCCCTGCCGATCGCGGACCCCGTTGTGCGTGCCCGCTTCGAGAGCAAGCGCGACCTCCACTTGAGTGCCATCTACCAGCGCATCGAGCAGGTCGGCGTCGAGCGGGCCTATCGCATCGTGGGCATGCTCGAGCAGACCGCCCGTATGCTGGAGCAGGAGGCCGTGCCGCGGCTGCAGCGCTTCCTGGCGCGGTGGCGCCGGCTGACCCTCTGGGCCGACGGCCTGCTTCTGGGCGGCGCGCTGGTCCTCTTTTTCGCGGGGACCCTGTACGGCGGATATTGGGAGGGCGTGACCCTGCGTCTGCCGCTCTGGGAGCGCCTGTCCTCCTTCCCCACGGTTCAGACCGTTCTGCTGATCCTGCTCGCCGCCGCCGTCGTCTATCTGCATTTTGCGATCCGGCGCTGGGCGGCCGGGCGGGTTGCCCGCGGGCTCGTCGCCGGGGAGACCAACGGCGAGATGCAGGCCGCCTACCTCCAGGCCTTCCGCAAGAACAGCCGCTGGTTCCGGACGCTCTTCCGGCGCCGGCCGGCGGGGTGGGGACAACGGACCGCCCACAGCCTCGCCCAGGTGCTGGAGGACTCCCAGGGCTATGTGCAGAAGCTGAACGACATGTACACCAACCCCTCCGGCCAGGCGGAGACGGCGCTGGCGCGCCTCGCCCCTCCGCCCTGAGGCCGCCTGGAAGAGAAAACCGGAAAAGGATCCGTCTGCATGGCCAACGTTGGCTGGAACACCCACAACCCTTCCGGGGCGAAGCGGGTGATCGTCACCAAGGAGCTGCCGGGAACGCGCTGGGTCGAGATCCTGGCGGCTGCCGGCTGCCGCGTGGAGGTCTGCACGTCGGAGGCGGTCCTGAGCCGCTCCGAGATACGGACCGCCTTCGGCGCCCGTTGCGAGGCGGCCATCGGCCAGCTGACCGAGGAGTGGGGCGAGGAGTTGTTTTCCACCCTGCAGGCCGCGGGGGGCCGGGCCTACAGCAACTACGCCGTGGGATTCAACAACGTGGATCTCGCCGCGGCGACGCGCCACATGATCCCGGTGGGGAACACGCCGGGAGTTCTCACCGAAACCACCGCGGAGATGGCCGCGGCGCTGACCTTTGCCGCGGCGCGGCGAGTGGGCGAGGCCGAGCGCTTCCTGCGGGCCGGGCGCTACACCAGCTGGCTGCCCACCCTCTTCCTGGGGGAGCTGCTCCGGGGCAGGACGCTCGGCATCATCGGCGCCGGCCGCATCGGCGAGGCCTATGCCCGGATGATGATGGAGGGCCACAAGATGGATGTCATCTATTACGACATCCACCGCAACGAGAGCCTTGAGCGTTACGCGGCGGACTATGGGGATTTTCTCGAGGCGCGGGGCCAGCGGCCCGTCGTCTGCCGGCGAGTGGCGTCGGTAGAGGATCTGCTGCGGGAGGCGGACGTCGTCAGCATTCACACGGTCCTGGACGACACCACCCGCCACCTGATCGATGCCGGGCGGCTCGCGCTGATGAGGCCGAACGCGCTGATCGTGAACACGAGCCGGGGGCCGGTGATCGACGAGGCGGCCCTGGTGGCCCACTGCCGGACCCACCCGGAGTTTCGGGCGGGACTGGATGTGTTCGAGCGCGAGCCTGAGTTGGCACCCGGCCTCGCGGCGCTCGAGAACGTCGTCATCGTGCCCCACATCGCTTCGGCCACCCGCTGGACGCGGGAGGGGATGGCCGTGCTGGCGGCGGCCAACGTCGCAGGGCTTCTGACCGGGAGACCCGCGTGGAACCGGGCGGACGTTATGCCCTTCCTGGGGGATGACCCGCCCGCCGCCTGCCCGAGCATCCTCAATGCCAAGGAGTTGGGAATTCCGCTTTATCGTGAATGCGGGAAGATAGGGAACCGAGGTTGAACGATAGTTTTGATTCGACGATAAGCAGCGGCGGCTGAATCGAAAACCAAAGGAGGCGAACCGATGACCGAGATCATGGAATATGTGAAAAACCGCGACCCGAACGAGAGGGAATTTCACCAGGCGGTCAGCGAAGTGATGGAGTCGGTCAAGCCGGTCTTAAACCGCAACCCGATCTACCGCAAGGCCCGGATTCCCGAGCGACTGGTCGAGCCGGAGCGGGTGATCCTTTTCCGGGTGCCCTGGGTGGACGACCAGGGCAACATCCAGGTCAACCGCGGCTTCCGGATCCAGATGAACAGCGCCATCGGGCCTTACAAGGGCGGGCTGCGCTTCCACCCTTCGGTGAACCTGGGCATCCTCAAGTTTCTGGCCTTTGAACAGGTCTTCAAGAACGCCCTGACCACGCTTCCCATGGGCGGCGGCAAGGGAGGGTCGGATTTCAACCCCAAGGGCAAGTCCGACAACGAGGTCATGCAGTTCTGCCACAACTTCATGTCCGAGCTCTTCCGGCACATCGGCCCGGACACCGACGTGCCCGCCGGGGACATCGGGGTCGGCGCGCGGGAGATCGGATTTTTGTTCGGGATGTACAAGAAGCTGCGCAATGAGTTTTCAGGGGTCTTCACGGGCAAGGGGTTGAACTGGGGCGGCAGCCTGATCCGGCCCGAGGCGACCGGCTACGGCGCGGTCTACTTCGCGGCCGAGATGCTCTCGACCCGCAACCAGACCCTCGAGGGCAAGCTCTGCCTCGTGTCGGGCTCGGGCAATGTGGCCCAGTACACGGTCGCAAAGCTCCTGGACATGGGTGCGACGCCCGTGACCCTCTCCGACTCCTCGGGCTACATCTACGACGAGGCCGGCATCACGCGCGAAAAGCTCGACTTCGTGATGAACCTCAAAAACGTGCGCCGCGGCCGGATCCGGGAGTACGCGGAGAAGTACAAAACCGCCGCCTACCGGGATGCCGACCCGGCCGCCGACTACAACCCGCTCTGGGACCACAAGGCCGACTGCGCCTTCCCCAGCGCCACTCAGAACGAGATCAACGGCAAGGATGCGCAAAACCTGGTGCGCAACGGAGTGGCGCTCGTCTGCGAGGGCGCCAACATGCCGACCGACCCGGACGGGGTGCGCATCTTCCTCGACCACAAGCTCCTCTACGGCCCGGGCAAAGCGGCCAACGCCGGCGGGGTGTCGGTCTCCGGTCTGGAGATGACCCAGAACAGCATGCGCCTCTCCTGGACGCGGGAGGAGGTCGACCAGCGGCTGCGCATGATCATGAAGAGCATCCACCAGGCCGCGCTCGACGCCGCCGCCCAGTACGGCCAGCCCGGCAACTACGTGACCGGCGCCAACATCGCCGGCTTCCTCAAGGTCGTCGACTCCATGATGGACCAGGGGGTGGTGTGAGGAAGTGATGAGTCGGAGTACCGAGTCGGAGTCGGAGTGAACAGAAAAAGTAACGAGTAACGGGGAAAAGAAGGGTCCGAGGGTCCAAGGGGCCGAGGGGAATGAAAAAGAAGTAACGAGCAACGAGTGAAAAGATAAAGTCCGAGTTCCCCCCCTCCCCCCCCCCG
>JBFYWX010000028.1:0-4054 GCA_041310825.1 Desulfobacteraceae bacterium
CCAGCGTCCGCGACAAACGGACGACGGTGGCCACACTGACGTCGACCCGCTGCGAGAGCTCGTGAATGTTGAGAAAGACCGCCTCATCGTCGTGGTCGAGGATGTAGTCGAACAGTTTGCGCTGCGCGGGGGTCAACTCCCCGGCCCGCTGAGCGATAAGCTGGTTGTAGGGCATCTGTAATAAAATTTACAGGTAAATTTATTTATGTAAAATAAGTAACAAACAGACAAACCCTCTGTCAAGTGAAAATATCCCATGACACAGTGATGATGGGATTGGGTTTTGGATGCAACTTTGATAGGGTAAAAATTTGAAACGCAAGGGATGACTCGTCGCGATCCCCCGCGGGTCGGAATCCAACTTACAACTTCAGGGAGGCGTTATGAGGAAACGGGTTTTCGCAGTGGGGCTGTGTCTGGTGATGGTGGGGCTGGTGGCCGGAGTGGTCTATGCCCAGTTCGCCAAAACAGAGGATGCCATAAAATATCGCCAGTCGGTCATGTCGGTGACCGGCGCCCATTTTTCGTGGCTGGGGGCGATGGTCAGAGGCGAGCAGCCTTACATCCAGGACATTTTTACCCAGCACGCGGAGCTCGTGGCCACCCTCATCAGGCTGCCCTGGGAGGCCTTCATGATGCCCGGCGGCGACAAGGGCAGCCAGATGAAGTCCGAGGCACTGGCCCAGAAGGAGAAGTTTATGGAGCTTGCCAAGGCGAATCAGGCCGAAGTCGCAAAACTGGCCGCGGCCGCCAAAGTCGGGGATTTCAACCCGATCCGATCCCAGTTCGGAACCACCGGCGCGAGCTGCAAGGCCTGCCACGACCTCTATCGCAGAAAGTAGCACCGCGCGGGAACAAGGCCGGGCGCCCGCCGGGCGCTCTTCATCGCACCAGAAGATAGACCGCGCCCGCGGAAACGGCTGCCGCGAGAACCGCCCACCCGAGCGGCTTCTGGTAGCAATACCCGGGGAGCGCCCCCGGCCAGCGTTTGACGCCCGTGATCATCGGGGTGATCAGGTTCTCGCGCTTGTAGAGCAGGTGAAAGAGAACGGCCGCGAGGTGGAGTGCGACGAGACCGATGATCACCTCCTGGTTGAGGTGGTGGATCGAGGTCAGCCGGCTGCGTACGGCGCGGCTGACCCACGCGGCGAGCGGGCCCGCAAAGGCGATGTCGTCGTCCGCAAAAAGACCGGTCCCGGCCTGAATCAGCAGAACGATCAGCATGGCCGCGACCGACCAGCCGCCCAAAGGGTTGTGGGTGATGTGCGGGGCCGCATCCCGCCGCAACAGGGTCAGCGCGTAGCGGAACACGGTTCCCGGCCCCGCGAGAAACGACGAAAACCGGGAGGGCCCGCTGCCGATGAAACCCCACGCCACGCGGAATAGCAGCAGGGCCAGGATGGCACTGCCGCACCATGCGTGGGGGATCATGGCATTGCCTCCGGCCTTCCCGGTGATAAACGAGGTCACGACCAGCGCCACCAACAGCCAGTGAAAGAGCCGCGTGGGCAGATCCCAAACCAACACCGGAACCGGATGCTCGGGCAAGACGCCGCCTTTTTTCATGAGGTGTTCCCACACGGTGTTGACACCACGCTTTTCATTCCAGCATGAGGCATTTTTCCGGATTGAGCCTTAAAAACAGCCTGTCCCCTTCTTTATGCGTGAGGCGCTGGCTCGCCTGCACCCGGATAGGGATATCCATGATGTTGACAAAAAAGTAGGCGAAGTTCCCCAGGTACGCCGTGTGCGTCAGGATACCTTCAAAGAGGTTTTCCTTATCCTCCGGAGGGGCGGCATGGATTTCCACATCCTCCGGCCGTATGGATGCAAAGACGCGGGTTCCGGGCGCCGGGGCGGTTTCCGGATTCTTCTGACAGCGCAGTCTTTGGTTGAAGGCGGTTTTAACGACCGCCGTTGCGGCACCCGCCCGCGCTTCAATGATTTCAGCGGGCATAAAATTCATGGCGCCGATAAAGTCGGCCACGAATCGATTGGCGGGTCTCTCGTAGATTTCCTCCGGCCGTCCGATCTGCACCACGTTGCCGGAGTCCATGATGACGACGCGGTCGGAGATGACCATCGCCTCCGCCTGGTCGTGGGTTACGTAGACCGACGTGATGCCCATGCGCTGGACCAGACTTTTGATTTCAAACCTCATTTTTTCCCTTAGCTTGGCATCCAGGTTGGAGAGCGGCTCATCCAGGAGCAGCACTTTCGGGTTGCGGATGAGCGCCCGCGCCAAGGCGACCCGCTGCTGTTGCCCGCCGGAGAGCTGGTTCGGGTAGCGCTCCTCCAACCCCTTGAGGCCGACCAACTCCAACACCTGGTACGCCCGATTCCGCATCTGTTCTCGCGGCACGTTCTGGATTTTCAATCCGTAGGCGACATTGTTGAACACCCGCATGTGGGGCCACACCGCGTAGTTTTGGAAAACCATGCCGAGGCCGCGTTTAGAGGGCTGGACAAAGCCTTCCGAAAGCATCGATTTACCGTCGATGCGAATATCGCCCCCCTCCGGCTTCTCTAAACCGGCGATGCACCGCAAGGTAGTCGTTTTGCCGCAGCCGCTCGGGCCGAGAAGGGTCAGCATCTCCCCTTCTTTTACGTCGAGCTGGATGTGGTTGACCGCCACCACTTTTTTATATTGTTTAAACAACCCGTGGATTTCGATGAATGCCATTCCCTGGTTCTCCTTCACGGCGGGGGACGCCGCAACGTCGGGCGTTTAATCGGTGCGCGCGTGCGTTTCAGGTCCCACCGGGGCCCCAGGCAGCCTTGAGGATGCCGCCGCTCAACCGGGCGATGATTAGAAGCAGGACGAAGGTGATCGTTATCATGAGAAAGGCCATCGCCGCCGCCATCCCGAACTCCATGCCGCGGTGCCAATTCAAAAAAATGCCGATGGGCAGCGTTTCCCACCCACCCCGGTAAAGAAAAATGGCGGTCGATATCTCCTGGAACGCCATGACGAAAAACATGACCACCCCGACCAGGATCCCCTTCATGAGCAGCGGCAATGAGATGTAAAAAAAGGTTCTCAGTTTGCCCGCTCCCGAAACTTCGGAAGCCTCTTCCAGCGAGATGTCCAGCTGCAGGTAGGAGGAGTGGGCCATGCGCAGAAAATAGGGCAGGCGCCGCGCAAACAAGGCGATCGGCATGATGATCCAGTGGGTCGCCAAGGGGATGCCCTGCCAAAACGCCAACAGGTAGCTGACGCCGACAGCCATCCCGGGGAAGGCCAGCATGAGGGTGATCGTGAAATCCAGCGCATCTTTTCCAGGAACACGGGTGCGGACGATGAGATAGGCCGCGGGCAGTCCGAAGGCGATCCCGAACACCAGGGCGAGCCCACTGAAGACAAAAGTGTTTTGGATCAAGAGCGGTGTTTCCAGAAGTATGGCCCTGAAATTGTCGAGCGTCCAATAGGAGGGAAACGGCTCGAAGACCCATCTCCTCGAAAACGCGGCCAGTCCCAACACAACGGGAATGAGCAGCACGAGGACGGCGATAAACACCATGTACACATACGCGCCGGCTTTCACCAAAGGACTCGGATCGATCACCCGGCCCTCGGAAGTGGTCCCCTTTGAAAGACCGGTATACTTCTTCCGCTCGACCCACCAGCGGACCGCAAGGAAAAGCCCGATGCACACCATCGAGGAAACCACGACCGCAACGATCCCCATGTACTTGCGGTGCATATCGGTAAAGTGATAGGCGATGTTGATATAGGCCACCGACGGAAGATAGTCGGTTTGACCCAAAATCATCGGTGTAAGCCAATCGGTGAAAGGCCACAAAAAGACAATGACCGCCCCGGCCAGATAGCTGGGGGTGCAGAGCGGCAACGTCACCGTGAAAAACCGCCGAACGCCGCTCGCCCCCTCCACTTCGGCCGCCTCTTCAAAAGCGGGATCGATGTTGGTGAAGCCCGCGGAAAGGCTCAACACGATGAAGGGCAGCAGATGCAGGGATTGGATAAACACCAGGCCGTGAATCCCGTAAATGAAATTGAACGGCGTCTGGATCAACCCCGACTCCATCAACAGCA
>JBFYWX010000057.1:0-3846 GCA_041310825.1 Desulfobacteraceae bacterium
GAAACGAATGGGGCTGGTTGCGCATTGCTGAACCTCTTCGAATATATAATCTTTCTGGGTCGCAATGCCTCTCCGGCCAGCTTCCCACCGCGCGTCCACACCTTGGTTGCCCAAGGTTGGAAAACGTCCTACCCTATCAGATTTGTGGAAAAAAGACCAGCACATTCCGATCCCGGGAAAATAGTGTAAAGTTTTTCTGGTTTCAGCCGATAGTGATATCAAGCCTGTGGATGATGAATCCCGGCGTCATCTCACCTCCTTTCGCGGGGGTGGCTCCACGGGGGAGTCACCCCACCCTATTTTCCAATAAGGGATAATTTCTTAGCGGCTTGGCACGGAGCACGAAGGATTCATGGAAGAAACTCACGTTTGTGAAAAGTGCAAGTACTGGACGGAAACAGGGGGTACGGATTCGGGTCTGGTCGGAGAGTGCCACCGCAATGCGCCCCAGCCGCAGCTGATCGATGCAGCATCCACGGCGAACATCCGCTATGCGATCTGGCCGGTCACAGCGGACCGGGACTGGTGCGGAAAGTACGAAGAGCGCCCCATGGCCTCCAAGGAGTTGCTGGCCCGGGTGGCCATGATCGAAAAACTGGAGGCGGAGCGAAAGGCCAAGACCAAAACCGCGTGATGGGGCACCTCAATCGGGCCGCGCATCCGTCATCCGGAGCACCGCTTGCAGCTGCACGCGCAGCGGCGTCTGCGCCAGCCCGTCCAGCGGCTGCAGGTTGCGCTTCAGACGGTCGAGCGCACGACCGGCGATGCGCTTGGAATTCAGGCTGACCCGGATGATGGCCTGCAGCAGGGAAAAACTCAGCAGCAGGGTGATGGCGATCGCCCAGAGGGCGTGCAGAAAAAAATCGCCGCTGAGATAGCTCCCGCTGAAAAAGTTCACGATCGTGATCCAGCCCGCATACCCCAGCAGGCCGACCACCGGCGCGTTCAGCAGGACCTGAAGCCAGAAACCGCTGAGCCGGCGCGGAATCCGGTCGATTTCAGCATTCACGGCCTCCGCCCAAAGGGATGAAAACCGCTCGGCAAAACGCTCCGCCGCCACCGCGGTGGCCCCGCCATCGCGCACCGAGCTGTCGAAGCGGCCCCGGACCAGCATCTCGGCCGCATCGGGCCAGCGCCGCAGCAGTTCCATGCGGTAGCCGCGCAGCACCGCGTGCAGGCGTTCGGGGGCCAGGGTCTCGGGGCGGCCGCCCTTTTCACCCGTCGAACGCTGCCAGCCGTAAACGCCCCGCGGCCCGCGGTCCCGGGGCCGGCCAAAGCGCAAGATCGATGCGACCCCGCCGCCGAAGGCCATCAGGCGCGTCCACACAGCGAACACCCAGCCGACCGGCCCGACCCAGCGCTGGGAAAGCGACTGGCATACGCTGAGGCCCATGCCGGGCAGGATCTGTTCATCGCCGCCCTGCACGGCCGCGACCGCGGCCGCCATCGCCTCGGTTTCCGCTTCGGTCAGACGTCGGTCGGCCGACGCCAGGGCCTCGCGGTCGGACGCCAACTCCTGCCGGGCCTCGTCCAACACGAAGGCGTGCAGGCGCCGGGCGTTTTCGACCCGGCGGTCGATTACGAACCCGCCGCGGGTCATCTGGCTGAAAACGAGCCGGTGCAGCTCGTCGAACTGGTCGAACCCGTGCCGGGGGCCCGCCTCCGGGTCCCAAGCCGGTTCCAGCACATGCCGGCGGGCGGAAGCGCAAAGGGCGCGATCGACGGCCCCACCCCAGGAGGCCCGAATGTAATCGAGAAAGTCCGGCAGGATCCGCTCCTTGAGCTCGATCTCGTCCAGCCGGTCGCACTTGTTGAGCACGGCCACCAGCGACTCCCCGTCGAAACGCCGCACAATCGGCGCAAGATAATCCGCGTGATCCCGACGCTTGGGGTTTTCGGCATCGAAGACGCAGATCAGCACATCCGAGTGGGCCACGGCGGCAGAAAGCGCGGTGAGGTGCCGGTGGTTGGCCATGCTGTCGGTGTCCGGGGTGTCGATCAGGCACACGCCCTCCGGCAACCGCCCGCCCGCAGCGGGCCGGACCGCGACGGCCTCGGCGCCGAGCTCCCGGGTGAGCTCCGCGGCATCCTCCGCTCCGCTGCCGAAGACCATGAGCCGGCCCGTGGTCGGACGCCGGTGCCCGGTCTCCGACAGCTCAGCCCCCCCCGCCAGCGCGTTCACCAGTGTCGATTTGCCGGAGCCGGAGGGGCCGATGAGCGTCACCACCAGGCGGCGGTCAAACCGGGCGGCGATGGCGTCGATCATGCGGATGCCCTCCGCGCACTGCCGGACAAGACCGGCAGCCGGCAGCCACAGCGGAACGGCTTCCAACGCTGACGTAAGCCGGCCCAGCTCCGCCTTGAACCCTTCGATGCGGCCGACCGCCCTGAGGGCCGCCGCCTGGCGTTCCAGCGTGTTCACCGGACCCTCCCCGTCGTCGTGTGGTTGAGGGATTCCTCGATCTGCGCCACCAGGCACCCGGCAGCCACGGCCGTGTTCTCGGCCGACCGCAGGATCGCACCGGAGAGCTCCTCTTCAAAAAGCGCCTGAACCTCGGCGAACTTGTGTCGCAGCCAGGTCTGGGCGAGTGGGCCGAGCATGGCCGTGAGCTGCTTCTGGTCGGCCTGCTTCATCCCGCGGGTGACCGGGATGGCCACCAGCGCGTAGAGGTCTTTCAGGCCGAAGAGCCCGGCCAGTTTGACCTTGATCGTCGCGGCCCCGACCGGGTCCCCGGTCGACAGCACGTAGGTCACGGCGACGGTCGCCGGCAGCACGTTGAGGGCGGCCCAGAACGTCTGGCTGATCTTGGACCACACCCCCATCCGGCGGCGGAAATGGTCGGCCACCGCCCGCAGCTCGACCTCCATGTCGCGGTCGATGCGGCTGATCGCTTCCTTCCGGGCCAGGATGGCCTGCAGGATGGAGCTGAAATCCACCCGGCGCAGCTTCTCTTGTTCGGGGAGCACGACCGGGTGGGCGCTCACCGTAAACGGCGGCTCGGGGCCCGCCGCGGCGCCCGGCGCCCCGCAGCCTTCCACGGCGGCGGCCGGCGACAGGTGCGGGCTCAACAGGGCGTGGTGCAGTGTCGTCGCCGCGGCCACGAGGTTCTCCTCGAGCCTCCGCAAAAACTGCTCGGCCGGGGGCACGGCGGCCGGCGCACCCGAGAGTTTTTCCCGGGCCCAGCCGGCGGCCCCGAGCACGACCCTGACCGGGAGTTCGATCACGCTGCCTGTCTGCCGCATGAACTTGACCGCCGGCGGGTCGGTCTCGGCCCAGATCTTCGCAAACCGGCGGATGACCCGGTCCATCGGGAAAAAGCGCAGCGCCTCCTGCAGGCAGAGTCCCTGGGCCGCCCGCAGGGCCGCGGCATAGCGCCGCAGTTCGTCCAGCGAGAGTTTGGCCCGGCCGACCAGGGCGGCCGCACCCTCTATGACATCGGCGAGCATGGTGGCGTGCAGGTCAAAGCGCAGCTGCGGCAGGTCGATCGCCCGCAGGGCCTCCGGGAAGGAGAGGGCCCCGGGCCCGACCGGCCGCAGGGTCATCGCGGCATCGCCGGCCGCGATGCGGTTGTCCTCGTCGGCCCGGAAAACCCCGAGCACGTAACGGTCAGCCGCATCGCCGTATATGTTGCGGCCGACGGTCATGGCATGCTCCGCCACCTCCTCTGCGGTGAAGCTGGGGTAGCTGCGGTAGACCAGGAAACACTTGCGCCGGCCGATCCCGGTCAGCATCCGGGCGATGAAGTCGGTGTTGTCGCGGTTGTTGTAGTTGGAGTTGGTGAAAACGTAGATCAGGATGTCGGATGCCTCCAGGGCGCTTTGCGCGCTGTCCCGGTTGGCGTAGCG